>NZ_JBYQFK010000028.1:0-58493 GCF_057837305.1 Lysinibacillus sp. RU7
GCCGCGCCTGTTTTAGCTCCTGTGTAGGCTGTGGCAAAGCGCGGAGGCTATGATACATACCTTTCACTATTTAACTGGTATTTTTAGGATGTATTTTTGCTCATTACGAGTTTAAAAACTAGTTATTGTTCGCTTCGCTTTTGTCCTAAGCGATTAAAGCCTTGTTTATCATAACCATCGCGGTCAAACCCAAATACATCGAATCCATGTTGATTAAATCCATTTCGGTCATACCCTTGTGGATTCAATCCGTCTTTGTTAAAGCCATGGCGATCATATCCTTGCGCATTGAATCCGTCTTTATTAAAGCCTGATTGATCAAAGCCGTTTCGATCATACCCTTGTATATTAAATCCATCTCTATTGAATCCGTCTTTATTAAACCCTTCCCGATTAAAGCCATGCTTATCAAAGCCGTTTCGATCATACCCTTGTGCGTCCATTCCGTTTTTGTTAAAGCCATCGCGATCGAATCCTTCTGCATTAAAGCCAAATGCGTTATAGCCATCGCGATCGAACCCCTTTTTATTAAATCCTTTTCGATTAAAGCCGTCACGGTCGAATCCTTGTTTATTGAACCCTTCTATATCGAATCCATCTCGGTTAAATCCATCTTTATGAAACCCGCCGCGGTTAAAGCCGTCACGGTCCAGCCCCTCCCGATTAAAGCCATCCAGTGCAAAGCCTTTTTTGTCAAAAAGAGTGCCGTTTTTATGGAAGCCCTCCCGATTAAACCCGTACTTATTCCACCCGTCACGGTCAAACCCATCTTGGTCGAACCCCTCTTTATTAAAGCCGTCTTTATAAAATCCTTCCCGATTCCAGCCGTCTTTATTAAACCCGAGTGCATCATAGCCAAAGCAATCATAGCCTCCGATATATTTTTTCCCTGTTTGATGAATGCCTTTCGCGTCAAACCCATTCTCATCATAGTAACGTCTATTTCTCGTTTTGCCGTTTTTATTAAAGCCGCGAATATCAAATCCTTGCTCATCATACTTTGTGCCATTTTTATGTATACCATAAACATTGAATCCTTTTTCATCATAGCGACTTTCGACAGGTATTTCTTTGCTTGCAAATAATCTTTTGAAGAAGCCAGCCATCTAAAATCCATCCTTTAATTATTGTTATAGTTATTGTGAAGTTATAACAAATAAATGTCAATTCTAAATGAAAAATGACATATTAAAATATAGTAGAGATTATGTTCTTTTCCTTATTTAGCAATATGAAAATGATTATTTTACATGCATTAGGATGCAATGGATAATATAGGTTATTTAGACTATGTGATGCGTTTTGCTAACTTAGTTTTCTGAATTGTTTAACTTATTACAAGAACTAAGCGTTTTTGACTGTTTTTTCTTTACTTTTGTATAGCCGTTTTGTATAGTAGTAACATAAATGGTCAGACCACTTTTGGTGGAATTGCGAGGTGAGTAGTAATGGAACAAAAGCCAGCGAAGAAAATGTTTTTACAAATCGTTAAACAGCTACGAGAGCTTATCGTGGATCAGCGAATTCAACCGGGTGATAAATTACCGTCTGAACGTGTGTTATGTGAAAAACTAAATGTATCCAGATCGTCAGTTCGTGAGGCACTCCGTAGCTTAGAACTGCTCGGACTGATTGAAACAAAACATGGTGGCGGAACGTTTTTAGCTGATGTTGGTGGTCATCAACTTATTGAAATTTTATCATCCTTTATTTTACAAGGAGAAAAGTCACAGCTAGATGTTCATGCTACACGTGAAATGCACGAACGCGAAGCAATCCGTGTCATATGTCAAGATGTACAACTGAGAAATTTACCGATTTGGGATAGTTTATTTATACAATTAGAACTTCAGCAGGAGCTAAAACGAGATGCTATTTTAAGAGAATGTATAGTTGCTGCTGGAAATCGTCTTAGCTTAAAAATATGGATGCAACTCACAGCATATAGTATGACATCATTGAAAGAGCTAGTAACAGAAAAAGAGAAGCGAGTGTTACAAGTGCTCATCAAATCTATGCAAATGGGTTATGTAGAAGAAGCAATTGAAGCGTATAACGACTGGATGAAACAGCTTTAAGGGAGGAATATATATATGTCAATTCGCGATTTATTTTCAAAATCAAAAAAGCGTGGTGTCACGATACAAGCTGGAAATGAAAAGACTTTTCCAGAAGGGCTCATGATGAAGTGTCCGGCATGTCGAAAAATTCATCTATCAAAAGAGATCGAGCAAAACTTAAAAGTATGTCCAAGCTGTCAGCATCATTTAAAAATGACAGCACAAGAACGAATTGCTAGCTTTCTAGATGAAGGCACTTTTGAAAGTTTTGATGATCATTTACAAACAACGAATCCGTTGAACTTCCCAGCGTATGTTGATAAAGTACAAGTCGATATGAAAAAAACGGGTTTGAACGAAGCCGTATTAACAGGCGAAGGAAAGCTAAAAGGAGAAAATGTAATTGTCGCTGTTATGGACTCACATTTCCGTATGGGATCGATGGGTTCTGTAGTAGGTGAGAAAATTACGCGTGCCATTGAGCGTGCAACAGAGCTCCGTGTACCGTTTATTATTTTCACAGCGAGTGGAGGCGCCCGCATGCAGGAAGGTGTCTTGTCATTAATGCAAATGGCTAAAACAAGTGTGGCACTAAAGCGACACAGTGAAGCAGGACTCCTGTATATTTCGATTTTGACACACCCAACAACAGGTGGTGTATCAGCAAGTTTTGCATCAATCGGTGACTATAATATTGCAGAGCCACAAGCGTTAATCGGTTTTGCGGGTCGTCGTGTCATTGAACAAACTGTACGAGAAAAATTACCAGAGGATTTTCAAACAGCAGAGTTTTTACTTGAACACGGCCAACTAGATGCAATTTTTAAACGAAGTGACATGCGTGATAAAATCGCCACACTTGTCAAGTTACATGTAAAAGGAGGGGCTGCACATGTCTAAAACAATGACGTTTGAAGAACCTGTTATAAAGTTGCGAGAGAAGATTGAAGAGCTCAAGCAAATTGCTGAAATTGCAGATGTTGATATGAACGGAGAAATTGAAAAGCTAGAAGCGCGTTTAATGCAACTAGAACAAAGTTTATATAGTAATATGGAACCGTGGGATCGTGTGCAAGTAGCTAGACATCCTGAACGTCCAACAACACTTGATTATATTGAAAAGATGTTTACCGATTTTATCGAATTACACGGGGACCGCGTTTACGGAGATGATGCAGCGATTGTTGGTGGAGTGGCTTTGTTTAACGGCCAGCCAGTAACGGTAATAGGGCATCAGCGAGGGAAGTCAACAAAAGAAAATATTCGTCGTAATTTTGGTATGCCACATCCTGAAGGTTATCGAAAAGCGCTACGCCTTATGTATCAGGCAGAGAAATTTGGGCGTCCAATTATTTGTTTTATTGATACAAAAGGTGCGTATCCAGGAAAGGCGGCAGAAGAGCGAGGACAGAGCGAAGCGATTGCCCGGAACTTGTTTGAGATGGCAGGTTTACGCGTACCAATTATTAGTATTGTCATTGGTGAAGGCGGTAGTGGTGGTGCACTAGCACTAGGTGTTGCGAATAAGATTCTTATGTTAGAGAATTCGACATATTCTGTTATTTCTCCAGAAGGTGCCGCATCGATTTTATGGAAGGATGCCACATTAGCAAAACAAGCGGCAGAAGCGATGAAAATAACAGCGCTTGATCTGAAAGAAATGGGGATTATCGATGCCATTATTCCAGAAATAGCAGGTGGTGCCCATAAAAATATCGAGAAGCAAGTGCTTACGATGCAAGAAAGTTTAACAAGCGTGTTGGCAGAGCTAAATGCATTATCAGCTGAACAACTTGTTGATGCACGTTACGAAAAGTTTAAATGTATTGGGCAGTTCGATGAATAAATAACCGAAAATAGTTGAAGAATGTATATATATTTCGCATTTGAAGCTTACAAGTAGCTCGCTCTATTTTGGAGCGAGCTCTACGTCTTTCTCATTTTGTAAAAGTATTGTACTTTGTTAGTAGTAGTACTTACATAGATTGTGTATTCGTGTTAATGTTTTATTAGCCAATCATTCTAAATGGAGGAATACAGTACATGAAGAAAATTGCTGTTTTGACAAGTGGCGGCGATGCACCGGGAATGAATGCTGCTATTCGTGCTGTTGTGCGTAAGGCGCGATATCATGGGGTAGACGTAGTAGGCGTATACTATGGTTACGAAGGTTTGTATAAGGGGGACTTTGAATTACTAGACTTAGGCTCAGTTGGTGGCATTATTCAGCGAGGGGGAACAAAATTATTCTCAGCACGGTTCCCGCAATTTAAAGAAGATGAATATCAACAAAAAGCCATTGAGAATATGCGTGCGCAAGGTATTGAAGGGTTAGTAGTTATTGGTGGAGATGGTTCGTACCGCGGTGCGATGCAATTAACGGAAAAAGGATTCCCTTGTGTGGGCATACCTGGAACAATCGATAATGATGTACCCGGAACGGAATATACGATTGGATTTGATACGGCATTAAATACAGTGGTGGAATCAATCGATAAAATTCGTGATACAGCAACAAGTCATGAAAATACGTTTGTCATAGAAGTAATGGGACGTGATGCGGGAGATCTCGCATTATGGGCTGGACTTGCAGCAGGTGCAGAGTCTATTTTAATTCCGGAAGAGGAATATGATTTAGATGAAATTATCTCGCGCTTAGAGCGAGGTGCTGCACGTGGCAAGCGCCATAGTATTATCATCGTAGCAGAAGGCGTAATGCCAGGGCATGAATTAGCCAGCATGTTAGAAGAGAAAACAGGTGTAAAAATTCGTGCTTCTGTACTTGGACATATGCAACGTGGCGGCTCACCGACAGCTAGAGACCGTGTACTTGCAGGTCGTATGGGCGCAAAAGCGGTAGAAGTATTATTAGAGGGCCGCGGAGGACGAGCAGTTGGTATTAAAAATCATATAATCGTCGATTATGATTTAAGAGAAGCGTATGAAAATCATCATAAGGCAGACGTAAGTTTATATACACTTTCAAAAGAATTGTCTATTTAAGACGAAAATGGAGAGAAAAATATGAGAAAAACAAAGATAGTTTGTACGATAGGACCAGCAAGTGAATCACCAGAAATGCTACAGCAACTCATTAAAGCAGGTATGAATGTTGCGCGTTTAAACTTTTCACATGGAACACATGAAGAACACGCAATTCGTATTGCAGCGATTCGTGATGCGGCAGAAAAAGTAGGGAAACCAGTCGGGATTTTATTGGATACAAAAGGTCCTGAAATTCGTACACATACGATGGAAAATGGCGAATTACATTTAGCGACTGGGCAAGTAATTGATATTTCCATGACAGAAGTGGTTGGAAATGAAAACGTCTTTTCGGTAACGTACGATCAATTAATCGATGATGTGGATCAAAATGACATTATTCTTTTAGATGATGGCTTAATCGAACTGCGTGTATTAGCAAAAGATAAAGAGCGTGGCTTAATTCATACGATTGTTGAAAATGCGGGCATCTTAAAAAATAAAAAAGGCGTAAATGTACCAGGCGTCTCGATTAAATTGCCAGGTATTACAGAAAAAGATGCACAAGACATTTTATTTGGTATTGAGCAAGGTGTAGACTTTATTGCGGCATCATTTGTTCGTACAGCAAAGGATGTACTTGAAATCCGTGAACTACTTGAACAAAATGAAGGCTCCCATATTCAAATCATTCCTAAAATTGAAAACCAAGAGGGCGTTGATCATATCGATGCGATCATTGAGATTTCAGATGGTTTAATGGTTGCGCGTGGTGACCTAGGTGTTGAAATTCCTGCTGAAGAAGTACCACTTGTACAAAAATCATTAATACAAAAATGCAATCAAGTAGGGAAACCTGTTATTACAGCGACACAAATGCTCGATTCCATGCAGCGTAACCCACGTCCGACACGTGCTGAAGCTTCTGACGTAGCGAATGCCATTATTGATGGTACGGATGCGATTATGCTGTCAGGTGAAACAGCAGCGGGTCTTTACCCATTAGAATCTGTTCAAACGATGAATAAAATTGCAGAGCGTACAGAGCAATCTTTAGATTACCGTGGAATTGTTTCGCAACGCAGTCGTGAAAAAGGCGCGAATATGACAGAATCAATTTCGCAAGCGGTAGCACATACATCGATTAACTTAAATGTAAAAGCGATATTAGCTCCAACGGAAAGTGGCAATACTGCAAAAATGATTGCGAAGTATCGTGCAGGTGTTCCGATTGTGGCGGTTACTGGCTCTGTTAATACAGCTCAAATGTTGACACTTGTTTGGGGCGTTCAGCCAATTGTTTGTCAACGTGTACAAACAACAGATGAAATTTTAGAGCTTGCAGTAGATGAAGCGTTAAAGCATAGCTTTGTTGACCATGGTGATGTAGTTGTCATTACAGCAGGTGTACCAGTTGGCGAAGCGGGCACAACAAACTTAATGAAAGTGCATATTATCGGTGATTTATTAGCACGTGGACAAGGTGTTGGGAAAGCTTCTGTTGTAGGAAAGGCAGTCGTTGCCAAAAATGCAGGGGAAGCATTAGCTTATGATACAGAAGGATGTATTATTGTGACGGTAGGATCTGATCGTGAAATGATGCCAGCGATTGAAAACTGCGCAGGCATTATCGCAGAAGAGGGTGGCTTAACTTCCCACGCGGCGGTTGTTGGATTAAGCTTAGGTATTCCCGTAATCGTTGGTGTAAAAGAAGCGACAACATTAATTCGCCACGGTCAAGAAATTACGATGGATGCAGAAACAGGCGTAATTTATAAAGGACATGCAAGCGTTCTTTAAAATTTGAATTGATGTTAACGGGGGATGTCCAAAAGTGAAAACTTGCTGGACATCCCCTTCTTTATAAATATTTACTAAGAAATAGCCTCGTCCTAAGACCCATCTCAAAATGTCTTTTTGAAACTTTTTCGCGTGTTATTCGTATATAGTAGAGGGTGAATTTTATGAGAAACTTTTTATTCGCATTGATCGCTTTCATGTTTGCAGAAATTGCAACATTTATCGTAGTAGGGAAATGGCTTGGGGTATTTCCGACATTAATGTTAATTGTGTTAACAGGTGCCCTTGGTGTGTATATGTTAAAAAAACAAGGAACAAAATCATTCCAAAGTATTCAAACTGCGATTGCACAAGGACAAGCGCCGGGTGTTGCGTTAGTAGAAGCATTTATGATGTTTGTTGGTGCGGTATTATTAGTACTACCAGGTTTTTTATCCGATATTATGGGGCTAATGATGTTCACGTCCTTCACACGCGGTCTCTTTAAACCTATTATTTTCTTGTGGTTGCGTAGAAGCATGAGAAATAGCCGAACGATTATCGTCCAAAGATAGATTTTTCTCTCAGTTTGACGGCGATCAGTAAGAAGAAAGGGCTTAATAAAATACCATAAAAACCGAATAGCAATACAGAGGCAGCGCTGATGAAAAACGAGTGGACGGTCCGCACATGAAATGTGGATGCCCATAAAAATGATTCAGTTAGCTGCCTTGTTGTTTGTATAAAGATATATAAAATAACAACGGCGATACATAAAATCACTTCTTCCACTATATAAAAATAAATCGCTAATGGTACGAGTACAAAGCCAATACCAAAAAACGGCAAGCAGTCCGCTAATGCGATGAAAAATGCTTTCGGCAACGGATATGAAAAGCCGAGTAGCCAAAAACCGAGTGCTAGCAGTAAGAAAGTTAAGGCAATTAACCGAACTTCAACATATAAAAACGTTGTGAAAATGCTCATGGCACTTTTAAAATAGCTTTTCCAAGTTTCGCGCACAGAGGCAGGCGTGTACACAAAAAACCAGTAGCGATCACGCTTACTTTCAAATAAAGCAAAGTAAAAGGCCATAATAAAAATAATCATTTCAAATAAATAACTGAAAATTTCCCTCGTTGCATTAATACTGATCGTAGCAATTTGGTCAATTGCAGATAATCCTGATTCTAAAAGAGCTTTTAAAATTGGGTGGGAAAAAATATCACTCGAAACCATATCTTGAAGTTGAGGGAATATGAGCATAAAACTATCGATCATGAATCGAATTAGCCAATAAAGCCCGTAAAAAAATGAAATCGTTGTGACTAATACGACAATAACGTAAGGAATTTTAAGCTTTTTATAAAAAAATAAAAGGAATGGGTAAAAAAGTGTAGCGCAAAATATGCCAAGTGTAATAGGAGATAGGAAAATTAATAGTGCTAAGTATAGTAATAATAATAAAAATTTCTTAGTGCTTTCGTATGAAAAAGCAAAAAAGTTATTCATCAAAAAATAGCTCACCTCTGTTTTATGTGATGTATATCTCGTTATAAACATTTTTTTCTCTTTGGGGAGGTTTTTTTATCCGTAATGCAAGAAATTCTTGAATTATTCTGTTTTCATTCACAAAGCCGTCAAAATTTATTATAATGTTCCATGTAAGCGATTTACTTATAGGTTCATTGAGCAGAACTTAAGTGTCTTTTCAACTAAAAAGAAAGCACTTACAAAAAAATTATAATCATGAAGGAGCGAATTATTATGTCAACAACTAAAGGCTTAGAAGGCATTGTTGCTGCAGAGTCAAAAATCAGTTCAATTATCGATGACACACTTACATATGTAGGTTATAACATCGATGATTTAACGAACAATGCATCGTTTGAAGAAATTATCTACTTATTATGGCATACTCGTTTACCAAAAGCAGACGAGCTTGCTGAGTTAAAACAACAATTAGCAGATAACATGGACATTCCAGCTGCTATTTACGACTTATTCAAATCTATGCCACTTGACACAGTTCATCCAATGGCTGCATTACGTACAGCAGTTTCTATGCTTGGTACATTCGACGCAGAAGCTGATGTTATGGACCCAGAAGCAAACTACCGCAAAGCAATTCGCTTACAAGCAAAAATTGCTGCAGTAGTAACTGCATTCTCTCGTATCCGTAAAGGATTAGAGCCAATTGCTCCAAAACCAGAACTTGGCTATGCAGCTAACTTCTTATATATGCTTTCTGGTGAAGAGCCAGAAGGAATTGCAATCGAAGCGTTCGATAAAGCGTTAATTTTACACGCTGACCACGAGTTAAACGCTTCAACATTCACAGCTCGCGTATGTGTAGCGACATTATCTGATGTATACTCTGGTGTAACTGCTGCAATCGGCGCATTAAAAGGTCCATTACATGGCGGTGCGAACGAGCAAGTTATGAAGATGTTATCAGAAATCGGTTCAATCGATAATGTTGAGTCTTACGTTCAAGGTAAACTTGACAATAAAGAGAAAATCATGGGCTTCGGTCACCGCGTATACCGCAAAGGCGACCCACGTGCACCACACTTACGTGAAATGTCTCAGAAGTTAACTGCTTTAACTGGTAAACCAGAACTTTACGAAATGTCAGTGAAAATCCACGACATGATCGTAGAACAAAAAGGTCTTCCAGCAAACGTAGACTTCTTCTCAGCATCAGTTTATGATTCTTTAGGTATTGAACATGACTTATTCACACCAATCTTTGCAGTATCTCGTACATCAGGTTGGGTAGCACACATCCTTGAGCAATATGCTAATAACCGCTTAATTCGTCCACGTGCAGAATATGTTGGACCAGGAATGCAAAAATACGTTCCAATCAACGAGCGCTAATTTAGAAAATATGCTAAACTTATCTAGGACTGTGTGATTTACACAGTCCTAGATTTACGAATATAGGAGGCAAAATATTCATGACGAACAAAATTGTAGTAGAAAATGGCGTGTTAAACGTGCCAAACAACCCAGTTATTCCTTTCATCGAGGGTGACGGCATTGGTCCAGATATCTGGGCAGCAGCTTCTCGCGTAATCGACGCAGCTGTAGAAAAAGCTTACAATGGCGAAAAGAAAATCGAGTGGTTAGAAGTACTTGCTGGTGAAAAAGCATTTAACCAAACGGGTGAATGGTTACCACAAGAAACTTTAGATAAAATCGACGAATACTTAATTGCTATTAAAGGTCCTTTAACAACTCCAATCGGTGGCGGTATCCGTTCCCTAAACGTAGCATTACGTCAAGAATTAGACTTATACGTATGTTTACGTCCAGTACGTCACTTTGATGGTGTTCCTTCTCCAGTTAAACGTCCAGAAGACGTTGACATGGTAATTTTCCGTGAAAACACAGAAGATATCTATGCAGGTATCGAGTACAAAGCTGGTTCAGACGAGCAAAAGAAATTATTAAACTTCTTACAAACTGAACTAGGCGTTAACAAAATCCGCTTCCCAGAAACTTCTGGTTTAGGTATCAAACCTGTTTCTCAAGAAGGTACGGAGCGTTTAGTTCGCGCTGCAATCGAGTATGCAATCAAGCACAACAAACCAAGTGTTACTTTAGTACACAAAGGTAACATCATGAAGTTCACTGAAGGTGGCTTCAAACAATGGGGTTACGATCTAGCTGAGAAAGAATTCGCGGATAAAGTATTCACTTGGAACCAATACGATGCAATCAAAGCTGAGCAAGGTGAAGCTGCTGCTAACGAAGCACAAGCTAAAGCGACTGCTGAAGGCAAAATCATCGTAAAAGATTCTATTGCTGATATCTTCTTACAACAAATTTTAACTCGTCCAACTGAGTTCGATGTAGTAGCTACAATGAACTTAAACGGTGACTACATTTCTGATGCATTAGCTGCACAAGTTGGTGGTATCGGGATCGCTCCAGGTGCGAACATTAACTACGTAACTGGACACGCAATCTTCGAAGCTACTCACGGTACAGCACCAAAATATGCTGGCTTAGATAAAGTAAATCCATCTTCAGTGTTACTTTCAGGTGTATTAATGCTTGAACACCTTGGATGGCAAGAAGCTGCTGACCTAGTTACTAAATCTGTAGAGAAAACAATCTCTTCTAAAGTTGTAACTTACGACTTCGCTCGTTTAATGGAAGGCGCTACAGAAGTAAAATGTTCAGAGTTTGCTAACGAATTAATTAAAAATCTTTAATTTGTAGCTTTCGCGTGTCAGTATATGTGAAAAAGTACACAAATTGTTTTGTGTATAATAATTTTCCATATAAAATAAATGATTTTTCATACAATTAATTGACGATACTTATATAAAGTATGACAATGAAGTTGTTAAAAGTAGGGAAGAGACTTGTCTCCTCCCTATTCTTGTATAAAAAATACCTAAATTCAAAGGGGCGTATTCAAATGTCTTTGAAACGTAAAAAAATCTCTGTAATCGGCGGCGGCTTCACGGGTGCTACAGCGGCTTTCTTAGCAGCACAAAAAGAACTTGGTGATGTAGTATTAGTTGACATTCCAGCAGCGGAAAATCCAACTAAAGGTAAAGCATTAGATATGTGGGAAGCTGCTCCAATTCAAGGTTTTGATTCTTATGTAAAAGGTACTTCTGATTATGCAGACACGGCAGATTCGGACTTAGTGATTATTACTGCTGGTGTTGCTCGTAAACCAGGTATGAGTCGCGATGATTTAGTGCAAATCAACCAAAAAGTAATGATTTCTGTATCTGAACAAATCGCTAAACATTCCCCAAATGCGGTCATTTTAGTACTAACGAACCCAGTTGATGCAATGACTTACACGGTTTACAAAACTACGGGATTCCCGAAAAATCGTGTCATTGGTCAATCGGGTGTCCTAGACACAGCCCGCTTCCGCGCGTTTATAGCGGAAGAGTTAAATATTTCTGTAAAAGACATCACTGGTTTTGTATTAGGTGGTCACGGGGATACAATGGTACCACTTACTCGCTACTCATTTGCTGGTGGAATCCCACTAGAAACGTTAATTCCAGCTGACCGTTTAGAAGAAATTGTAGACCGTACGCGTAACGGTGGGGCTGAAATTGTAAACCTTTTAGGGAATGGTTCTGCATACTACGCTCCAGCTGCAGGCTTAGTCGAAATGGCTGAAGCAATTTTAAAAGATCAAAAACGCGTTTTACCATCTATTGCTTACTTAGAAGGCGAATATGGCTATAACGACTTATACTTAGGTGTACCAACATTACTTGGTGCTAATGGTATTGAAAAAATCTTTGAGCTTGAGTTAACAGAGAAAGAAAAAGCAGCATTAGACGTATCTGCAGAAGCAGTTCGTAATGTAATGAGAATTTTAGGTTAATTTTATATGGAGGCTGTCCTGTAAGCTTATGGCTTATGTGGGCAGTCTTTTTTTGCGAAAATTTAATTCGATATATAAGGTTCAATACGAAAATATGTTCTTGGTTAGAAAAGGTAGGAATCTAAAAGCACATGGAGTGAAGGGCGGCGACTCCAGCGGGAAAAGCGAGAAAGTCGAGACCCCGCAGGAAATTTATTTGCGACGAAAGCGCAGCGACAGGAGCAGTGAAGCATGAGCGACGAGGAGGCTTGATCTCGCCCGTGGAAAGCGAGTGCCGGAGCGGAAAGTAACGGTTACCCGAATGGTAATATACATTTCAGGATTTGCTCATTATGAGTTCAATGTATAAGGTTGTATCATTCTTCTTCTGATTTAGGAGAATGATTGTGCTTTTTCCTAAAAATTGATACTATAAAATTATTGAAAGTGTAAAGGGGTTGTGTAATATTTGTTACAAAAAAAGAGTAAACCTGGAAAAAGGATTAGTGAGATCCATGTCGGTGAAAAATTACATTTAACAGAAACAATGGAAGACAAAGATTTACTTTTGTATTTAGGTTTAACAAACGATAGTAATCCATTATATATTCAACACGATTATGCGTCCAGTACGCCGTTTAAAGCACCAATCGTACCGACAATTATGTTAAATGGCATCATTACATCAGCAATTTCAAAGTATATGCCTGGACCAGGTTCGCATATTCGTGAACAAATGATTACATTTTTAAACCCAGTTTATCATTACGAAACAATTGATTTTACACTGCAAGTGGATCATATCGACTATGATAGGCATTTAGTCGATGTCAGTATAAGAGCGTTTAATGAAAAGAAAGCCCCTATTATTGAAGGGGTTGTTAAGGTGAATCCTCCATATTAAAAGATTTGGAATTGGGGGTTTCAGATCACTTTTGGAGGAACAGTTATGTCAAAAACAATCTTAGTCGTAGAAGATGAAGTATCAATTGCAACGTTATTAAAGTACAACTTAGAACAAGCGGGGTTTAATGTCCTCCTTTCGCACGATGGAAAAGATGGTTTGCAAATAGCGCTTAAAGAGTCGCCGGATATTATGATCCTTGATTTAATGCTACCGACTTTAGATGGGATGGAAGTATGTAAAGAACTTCGAAGCCAGAAGAAAAATATTCCGATTATTATGCTAACGGCGCGTGACGATGAATTTGATAAAGTATTAGGGCTAGAGCTTGGCGCAGATGATTATATGACAAAGCCATTTAGTCCACGTGAAGTAATAGCGCGTGTAAAAGCGGTCCTTCGTCGTTTTACACCTACACCTGTTGTAGAGGAGATAGAAAGATCGGAAGTATCTTATGAATACGGTGATTTAAAAGTTTTCCCGGACCGTTTTGAGGCGTTTTTAGGAGAGCAATCGCTTGAATTTACACCAAAGGAATTTGAGTTACTTGTTTACTTGCTGGAAAATAAAAATCGTGTATTAACACGTGATCAGTTACTAAGTGCTGTGTGGAATTATGACTTTGTAGGTGATACCCGAATTGTCGATGTACACATTAGTCATCTTCGTGAGAAAATTGAAGAAAATAGCCGTAAACCTGTGTTTATTAAAACGATTCGTGGTCTAGGATATAAATTTGAGGAGCCAAAAAAATGAAAAAATCGATGAGCAATAGCTTGTTTTTTTCATTTGTTTGTTTAGTAGGAATTATTTTAGCTGTCCTAGGCTTTGTAATAGGTCAGCTTTTTCCTTTTTACGCAAATTCGTATATCCAAGAAGATACGATACAATCGCAACAGCAAATGCTTCAAGTGATTGAAGAGTCTGGTATTGTATTAAATGATTCAGCAGAACAAGCTTTACTAGCAACGCATGAACTACAATTAGAAGAAGATTTCATCAATGAAATGAAAACGAGACTGGCGCTTGTTTTATTATTTTTATTAGTTATTTCCTTTTTGTTAATTAGTATCGTGACCAAAAAAATGATTCAAAAATTTGTAGAGCCGATTGAAAATGTTACGCGAACGGCACAAGAACTGGCTGTCGGTAATTACCGTGCACGTGCATTTGCCAATGGCCCACCAACAGTCATTGAACTGCGAAATTCAATCAATATTTTAGCGCGTAATTTACAAGATATGACGAAAACACGGGAAATCGAAGAAGAACGTTTAAAAACATTAATTGAAAATATGGGCAGTGAATTGTTAATGATTGATCGGGGTGGCCACGTATCAATCGTCAACAAAGTGTTTTTACAGCGATTTGACTATAAATATGAAGAAGTACAAGAGAAGAGCTTTTTATCGCTGCAGTTGCCAAAGGAACTAGAGTTGTTTATAGATCATGTGTTTTTAACAGAGAAACCTTATCGAAAGCAGCTGGAGATGGAAGTGCAACAAGAAATTACGTATAAACTAGCATACGGTGCTCCTGTTGTGGGAGAACACGGACGTTGGCTAGGGGTTGTAGTTGTTATGCATGATGTATCTGAACTGGTACGTCTCGAGCAAATTCGTAAAGACTTTGTCGCGAATGTATCACATGAATTGCGTACACCGATTACATCTATTAAAGGCTTTTCGGAAACGCTACTTGACGGAGCGTATAAAGACGAACGGATGGCATTATCCTTTTTAGAAATTATCCATCAAGAAAGTAATCGATTACAAATGCTTATTCAGGATTTATTGGAGCTTTCTAAAATCGAACAACATGGCTTTTCAGTCGATATCGTGCCGACAAGTTTACAAGAAGTACTCGTACGTGCAGCCGATTTAACAAGCCAACGTTTAGACGAAAAAAATATGCAATTTAACGTTGATTTTAAAGAAGAGGTCATTATTCAAGGTGATGCGAATCGTCTTATACAAATTTTTACAAATCTTATTTACAATGCCATCATGTATTCACCAGAAGAGACGACAATCTCTATACGTATCTTTAAAAAAGATACATGGGGTGTCGTTGAAATTGAAGACGAGGGCATGGGGATTCAGAAGAGCGAAATTCCACGTGTATTTGAGCGCTTTTATCGAGTCGATCGAGCACGTAGTAGAAATTCAGGTGGTACGGGTCTAGGGCTAGCGATCGTTAAGCATTTAGTGGAGGCACACCAGGGGAAAATTCAAGTGGAAAGTGAAGTAGGAAAAGGCACGACAATGCGTATATTACTCCCACTTCATACGTCTTAACATGAAATTTACAATTCTGACATAGTAAATTAAACTTAATGGGGTAAAGTAAGCAATAGAAACCCCCAAGTTTCAAATTACTAGAAAAAGGGAAGTCCTGAAAACTGTTAGATTTTCCTTTTTCAATAAGCTAATAAAGTAGGTTCACCACCATTTTAGCGCCCTAATTTTTCGAAAAGTCTATCGTTTTAGGTTGAATATCTAAAGCGGTAGATTTTTTTGTGAATAAAAAACTCTAAATGAGTAAAAATACACCCTAAAAATACCAGTTAAATAGTAAAAGGCATGTATCATAGCCTCCGCGCTTTGCCACAGCCTACACAGGAGCTAAAACAGGCGCGGCCTGTTTGGATCTCCTGTTCCTGCTCCTGACGTTGCACTTTCGTCGCAAAGAAAATCTTGGCTCCTGTGGCTATGGCGCGCTACGGCAAAGGTGAATACTTCTCGAGATGTTAGAAAAATATTTTTCTTCTCTAAAAGAAATCACTCTCTTTCTATTTTCAAGTATAATTTCCCAGCTTCTACCGTAATGAATGAGAATCTTCCATTATTTTTAGGCAACCGTTTTTTTATGAAACAATAGTTGCTTGTAGCGCAGGCGCGAGAGTGTAGCTGACGGCATACGCCTTTCGCTACAGAGCAATGTTTTTCTGCACCGGAAGTGAAACGGCAGGTGCAAAGCTTCCTTCCTACGGGAAAAGCGAGACAATCAAGACCCCGCAGGCGCGAAGGATGAGCGACGAGGAGGCTTGATCTCGCCCGTGGAAAGCGAGTGCCGGAGCGGAAAGCAACGGTTACTTAAATGGTAATATGTGTTTTTAAATTTGCTCGTTATGAGTATATAAGAAAAGAAATCAGCTCGTGTTATTAACGCAAGCGGATCACTTTTCCAATTTTTTCGAAACTTTCTCTAGGTACAGACCGTATATGTACTATACATAAAAGAGGGGGTTTCAACATGAGTGTAAAAAGAGCGTTGATGTGGATCGGGCTTGGGTTGTTCGGTATTGTGGCCTTACTAGCTGTCACGACATCGTGGTATACAGTGGATGAATCAGAACAAGCTGTCGTGATTACATTTGGTGAGGCAAAGGACTTTATTACAACACCTGGTCTTCATTTTAAAATGCCTTGGCCTATCCAAAAAGTAGAGACAGTATCACGTGAAACATATAGCTTAACATTTGGTTATCAACAAAAGGGAGATGGTTCTTCCGATACCGTATCCAATGATGCCAAGATGATTACAGGTGATGAAAAGATTGTGTTAACGGATTTAGTTGTACAATGGCGTATTGTTGATCCGAAAAAATATTTATTCAATTCAACTGATCCAGAAGAAATTTTACATAGTGCGACGTCAAGTGCTATTCGTTCTGTAATTGGAAGCTCGAAAATTGATGAAGCATTAACAGATGGAAAAGCAGAAATTGAAGCAAATACACGTGATTTACTTGTAGCATTACTTGAAAAATATGATATTGGAATTAGTGTACTAGGTGTTAAGCTACAGGATGTTGAATTGCCGAATAAAGAAGTGCGTGCAGCATTTACAGCTGTAACGGATGCGCGTGAAACAAAAAATACAAAAATAAATGAAGCAAAAAAATATGCAAATCAAAAGATTAGTGAAGCAGAAGGGGAAAAAGATGCCATTATTTCTCGTGCAGAAGGAGAGAAGTTTGCCCGTATTGAGCAGGCAAATGGAGATGTAGCTGTATTTAATAAGCTATATGAGCAGTATGCAGGGAATAAAGCCATTACACGAGAGCGTTTAATGATTGAAACGCTAGAAGAAGTGTTACCGAATGCGCAAATTTATATTATGAATGATGACGGGGAGACACTCAAATATTTACCGATTCAACCTGCCCAAACGCAACAACCGAAAACAGAAGAAGGGAGCGGTAACTGATGACTAACAACAAAGACTTAGACGAGTTCGTACGTAACCTTTTCGGTGGAGATAAAAAGAAACGAAAGGATATTACGCCGAATGAGGGTTCTTCAGATGCTCCTATCAATGAGGAAGTTGCAAATAAGCCAAAAAAGCAAACGGTGCTCCCTAAAAATAAAAAGCCGATTGATATGAGACAGTGGACAAAAGGCGTTGTTGTAATAGGTGTGGTTTTAGCAGCACTAGTCATTGCAATCGCTAATGTATACATTGTAAAGGAAAATGAATATCGAATTGTTCGTCAATTTGGTGAAGTGGTGAAGTTTGAAAGTGACCCGGGCATTTATATGAAAATCCCGTTTATCCAAAGTATTGAAACGTTACCGAAAAACTTACAAACGTATGACATGACAGAAGAAGAAATCAATACGTTCGATAAAAAACGCATTATTATTGATAATTATGCTGTTTGGCGTGTAACAGATCCGAAAGCGCTGATTTCAAACGCACGTAGTTTAACGAATGCTGAGGCGCGTATGGAAGAGTTTATTTACTCTGTGTTGCGTACAGAGTTAGGAAAGTTAAAATATGAAGAAATTATTAATGATGAAAACTCTTCGCGTGGCTCTATTAACGATAATGTGACAGAGCAAGTGAATAAACTATTAAAGGCCGATAATTACGGAATAGAAGTAGTAGACGTACGCATTCGCCGTACAGATTTACCGACTGAAAACGAGCAATCTGTTTATACACAGATGATTTCGGAGCGTGAATCGATTGCGCAGCAGTATTTATCTGAAGGGGATGCTGAGAAAAACCGCATTATGGCACAAACTGATAAACAGGTACAAGAAATGCTTGCAACAGCCAAAAAAGAAGCAGCGCTCATTGCAGCTGAAGGTGAATCACAGGCTGCGAAAATTTATAATGAATCATTCTCGAAAGATCCAGAATTCTATTCACTATATAGGACGTTAGAATCTTATAAGAAAACAATTAATGAGGATACCGTTATTATTCTTCCATCTGACTCACCTTATGCTAAAATTTTATCAGGTTACATCGATTAAAGTAGAGAAAAGCCGTAAAAGATACCATTCTTTTACGGTTTTTTCGTTTTTTGTAATATTCTAAAAAGTATCTTTTTACCTGTAATTAGGTATAATGTTATTGGGCTAAAAGGCTTTATACTGTTGAAATTAATTATAGGTATTTTTGTCTGTTTAGGAGGATGATTTAGTTGATATTATTAGATACAACGTATGTATCTCCATTACTTATTGAGGTGCTATCAGCGCATGAAGAAACGATTTATGATGTGAAGCATCAACGATTTTTAAAGGCACCTTGCATTTTTCAATCAATTGAACAAAATGAGTCCATTATTGTAAATGCTGAAGTAGGGCTCAATCTACTGAACGAACTTTTACCAGAGCATCGATTAACTAGACTGGCTAATTTATTTAAAAATAAAATAGCTTTTCGAAAGTTGCTAGCATCGAAGTATCCGGACTTCTTTTACCAATCTTGTTCTTTCGAGCAATTAAAAATAATGAATGTGGATGAGCTACCATTTCCTATCGTATTAAAACCGATATTTGGATATGGCAGTGAAGGTGTTTATAAATTTAACGATGGCCAAGCAATGACATTATTTATGGATACGTACGAACAAGTGAATGAACGAGAAAAGGAACAGTTTATCATTGAGCAATATATTGATGGAAGAGAATTTGCTATTGATTTTTATTATGATGAAGACGGAGAGCCTGTCATTTTAAACATTTTTGCTCGAAAATTTAAAGACAGTAATGATGTAGGGGATCGAATTTACTATACAAGTAAGGCGGTCATTAAATCCACAATCCATATGTTTAAGCGCTATCTGAAAAATTTCGGCGAGAACTTTCAATTAAAAAGCGTACCTTTACATATTGAGCTTCGCTTAACCCCTTCACGTGAAATTATTCCAATTGAAATCAATCCGTTACGGTTTGCTGGAGAGGGAACAACAGAGTTAGGTTATTATGCTTACGGAATCAATCCATATGAGTATTATTTCTCAAAGCGCAAGCCAAATTGGGAAGAAATTATTTCTCAAATGGATGATGCTATTTATAGCTTTACATGTGCAGAAATTGATCAACACGTTGACCCATCACATATAGAGCACATTGATCATGCAGAATTAAAAAAACAGTTTAATGAGGTATTGGATTATCGTGTTTTACCGTTAGAAGGTCGAACAACTTTTGCGGTCGTCTTTTTTAAAAGTCCAACTGAAGCAGAGCATACATACATTTTAAATTTAGACTTTATGCAATTTATAACGTATAAGCAGTATCAATTACAGTAGGATGAAAGGAAATGGAAAAGTGAAGAAGTTTAAAACGATTCGAATGAAAATATTGTTAGGTATCATTATTCCTGTTGTACTAGTGAGTAGTATTTTTGGGGTGTTTTTAAACTACATTACACATTCACTGATTGACGAACATGTAGTACCTAAGTATGAAGATAGCTTAAAATTAAAACTTGAAAAATATAATTCTTTAATAGATGGAGAGTTAGTTCAACAGGCAAAACAAGATCCAACCGCGTATGAAGAACTAAAAAAGATTTCGAATGATTTTCAAAATGAATTTGGTCTAGAAAATGTTTATATTATGAGTAAAGTAGATGGTGAGGAAGTTATTTTAGTATTATCGAATGCAGATGAATACTTAACACCATTAGCGTTTACGAAAGACCAAGCGGATGCTTTACAGACAACCGATGTAATTGTGAGCGAAATTTATGAAGATGATTACGGTAATCACATTTCTACATTTTTTCAAGTGCCGAATACAGATTCTGTGCTAGGACTAGATTCTGATGCGGATTTTATTATTGATTTAGAAAAGAAAATTGCGACTTTTATTCTAGGTATATTAGCAATTGCGATGGCAATAGGAATTGGGATTGCCCTTTATGTTTCACGTAGTATCAATGTACCGCTTGGCAAATTATTAATGTATACAGAAAAAATAGCACAAGGCGATTTAACAGAAGAACTTACGTTAAATAGTGAAGATGAGCTTGGGCGATTAAGTAATAGTTTCCGAAATATGCAACTACAGTTAAAGGAAACATTGACGCATGTTGCAACGACGTCTGAGCATGTTCAACAAGGCGCAACTAACTTATCAGAAAGCCTTGAGCAACTGACGATGACATCTGGTCAAGTATCAGATAAAATTACTGAAATTGCCACATCTACAGAGCTTATTTCTGCTGGTGCCGACCAAAATCATGTGGCAATCGTCAATATTTCTGAACAAATTCATGCGATTTCGACTGCGTCAAATCATGTGTCGGAAAGTGCACATGAAGCAACAAATGCAGCCTCTATTGGGAATGACGTCATCCAACAATCCGTAAAAGGAATTAAAACGATTGATGAGTCAGCTCGTGCTTCACTTGATATTACTGAGAAAATGAATAATAAATCAATCGAAGTAAGCGAAATTACAAAAATTATTTCTAATATTGCCGATCAAATTAACTTACTGGCATTAAATGCGGCTATTGAAGCAGCTCGTGCGGGCGAATATGGAAAAGGCTTTGCCGTTGTTGCAGATGAAATTCGTTCACTTGCAGAACAATCTTCCAAGTCAGCAAGTAATATTTCGACACTGATTACGGACATGCGAAACGACTCCACAGAATCGGTTAGAGCGATTTCAGATGTAGTACAAAAAATTGAGGGCGAAAGTAAATCGATTTATTCGGCTGGTGAAACGTTTACGCAAATTGTGACAGTGATTAACAACATGAGTGACGAGATTCAATCCATTACTGCAACTGTTGAAGAGATTGCGGCAAGCTCAAGTGAAGTAATGAATACGACAAATACGACGGTATCGTTACTTCAAAATTCTTCCGAACATGCACAAGGCATTGTGGCATCAGTAGAAGAGCAAACAGCTTCAACAGAAGAAATGTATAGTATCGCAACCCAATTAAATGACATGGTCAATGCACTAAACGAACAAATGACGAAATTTAAACTATAGAACAGCTTGTTTACGTATATACTTTCATAGTTACCCAATTATCTAACAGAGTATAGGAAATTTTCCTATACTCTTAACTATTCCCTCTTATAAATAATCAAAAATCTATTAAAAAATAACAAGAATCTTGTTATACTAGATAGGAAGTTAGAATGGGGGAATAGACGTTGAACAGAATTATTCAAAATGTGTTGTTGTCCTTTGCTATGGCTGCTTCAGTTAGTGCTTGGTATAGTCAAGCAGACTTTAGCATCATGAATATAAAATTATTAACTGTGCCGGTGTTTTTCCTAATTGTTTATGCATTATGTTTAGTTGTTGCAGAAGATGTACGCAATGCGTTTAAAAAAGTACTATGGTTTAATAAGCGAGAAGATAAGCGACCAATTTGGCAGGTCGGTATCGGGATGATTTTCTTCTTTGCACAAATTGGATTTGTCGAAACATTTGCGCGTAGTCTTATGCAATTTAATTTAGCTGGTATGCCATTATATATTATTTTCTCATTTATGAATGCGTTTTTATTGACGGTAATCTATGAAGAAGTTTTTTATGTAGAAGAGAAGGTTGCTAAAGAATATAAGTTCAAAAAGTTAAAGTAAGATGCGAGCGAATAGCTTAGCATCTTTTTTTGTTTTTAAAATACGTACATATGTTTTACAATAGAGAAGACTTGAATTGACGGAGGATGATACGATGACAAAGGAGAAAGTGCTACTTTTAGATGGAAATAGTTTAGCATACAGGGCATTTTTCGCGTTGCCCCTTTTAACGAACGACCAAGGTATTCATACGAATGCAACATATGGCTTTACGATGATGCTACAAAAGATTGTAGAGGAGGAACAGCCGACAAAAATGCTTGTGGCATTTGATGCAGGAAAAACGACATTCCGACATGAATCTTATGGCGAGTATAAAGGAGGTCGTCAAAAAACACCACCTGAACTGTCAGAGCAGTTTCCGTATATTCGAAAATTAATCGATGCATACAATATTAAACGCTATGAATTGCCGATGTACGAAGCAGATGACATTATCGGAACACTTGCTAAACAAGCGACAGGCGAAGAGATGGAAGTCGTAATCGTATCCGGAGATAAAGATTTAACGCAATTAGCAAATGATCATGTGACGGTTTATGTGACACGTAAAGGGATTACGGATATTGAAAAATATACACCTGCCCATATCGAAGAAAAGTACGGTTTAGCGCCACATCAAATTATCGATATGAAAGGACTAATGGGCGATGCTTCAGATAACATTCCAGGTGTTCCTGGGGTTGGTGAAAAAACAGCGATTAAATTATTAAAAGAGTATGGCTCCGTTGAATCACTTTATGTGGCAATGGATACGATGAAAGCGTCAAAAATGAAAGAAAAGCTTGTTGCGAATGAAGCGCAAGCACACCTGTCTAAAAAGTTGGCGACGATTTATACAGAAGCACCCGTTGAGATAGGCTTAGCTGAACTAGATTATCCTGGACCAAATGAGGAAGAATTGCTAACTGTTTGGAAAGAGCTTGGTTTTAAATCGTTAATTGAAAAAAGCGATTTCCAAGGGGAACAAGTGGAACAAGCGGAAATTACAGTTGAAATCGTGAACGATGTAACAGCAACTATGTTAGCTAATCGAATGGCGATACATGTGGAGCTTGAAAATGAGCATTATCATGGTTGTAAAGTGTTTGGCATGAGCTTAACAGATGGGCAGCATACATTATATGTGCCAATTTACGACACGATTACAAATGAAGCATTAATAGCTTGGTTGAAAGATGAAACGAAAGAAAAATATATAGCTGATAGTAAAGCGACACAGGCCATTTTACAGCGAATGGGTATTGAATTGCGCGGTGTCACATTTGATTTACTATTAGCGAGTTATATTGTCAATCCAGCGATTTCAGGTGACGATGTACAAGCATTGGCAAAAGAGTTTGGCTATACAAACGTCCAGTCAAATGAAACGGTATATGGAAAGGGCGCTAAATGGACACGTCCAGAAGAACAAGTTCTTGCAGAGCATGTAGCACGAAAAGCGTTAGCGATATGGCATTTGCAACCAGCACTGGAGAAAAGGTTAAAAGAAAATGAGCAGTTTGCGCTCTATAAAAACTTAGAATTACCACTTGCCTCTATTCTTGGTAAAATGGAATCACGCGGGATTACTGTACGTGTTGATACACTTCAGCAAATGGGAGAAGACTTAGCGGAAAAACTAGATGAAATTGAAGCAAAAATTTACGAGCTAGCAGGTGAAACCTTTAATATTAATTCACCGAAACAATTAGGGGTCATTTTATTTGATAAGCTAGGTTTACCGGTCATTAAGAAAACGAAGACAGGGTACTCTACAGCCGCAGATGTATTGGAAAAATTAAAAGCTGAGCACGATGTCGTAAAATACATTTTAGATTATCGTCAGCTAGCGAAATTACAATCCACATATATTGAAGGGCTTATGAAAGTTGTCGGTAATGATGCGAAAGTACACACACGCTTCCAACAAGCGTTAACAGCAACCGGTCGTTTGAGTTCAACGGATCCGAATTTACAAAACATCCCGATTCGACTGGAAGAGGGACGTAAAATTCGTCAAGCATTTGTACCATCTAAGCCAGGATGGGTGCTTTTTGCAGCGGACTATTCGCAAATCGAGTTGCGTGTATTAGCGCATATGTGCGAAGATCCGACCCTAGTAGAAGCGTTCCGTGAAGGGATGGATATTCATACGCGTACAGCGATGGATGTATTTGGTGTGAAAAAGCCTGAAGAGGTGACATCGAATATGCGTCGTGCGGCAAAAGCTGTAAACTTCGGAATTATTTACGGTATTAGTGATTACGGTTTATCACAAAATTTAGATATTACACGTAAGGAAGCGGCGACATTTATTGACAACTACTTAGCGAGTTTCCCAGGTGTAAAAGGCTATATGGACTCGATCGTGTCAGAAGCGAAGAAAAACGGTTATGTTACAACGATATTAAATCGTCGACGTTACTTACCAGAAATCAATAGTTCAAACTTTAATTTACGTAGTTTTGCAGAGCGCACAGCAATGAATACACCGATTCAAGGAAGTGCGGCAGATATTATTAAAAAGGCGATGATTGATATGGATGCTCGTCTTCAAGCGGAAGGTTTGCAAGCAAAGCTGTTACTCCAAGTACATGACGAATTAATTTTTGAAGTACCACAAGAGGAAATTGAAATGTTAGAGCGTATCGTACCAGAAGTAATGGAAAATGCCATTGAGCTAAAGGTGCCGTTAAAGGTTGATTTTTCTTACGGTCCAACATGGTATGACGCGAAGTAAGGAGGAATTATGCCAGAATTACCAGAAGTAGAAGGCGTTGTCCGTGATTTGAAGCCCCTAATTGAAGGAAAAACGATTAAGCGCGTTATGTTTTCTGAAGTTGTATATAACGCAGCCGCGCAAGGGAAACAATGTATTGTGAAAAATGCCCATCCTACCGATTTTGAACTTGTCGTTTCCGAGTTGAAGATTGAGCGGGTCATGCGTCGTTCAAAGTATATTTTCCTTTATGTATCAAAGGGCGGAGAGTCGTTTTTGCTCATTAGTCATTTAGGAATGTCAGGCGCTTGGTTTGTCGTCAATCATTTAGATGAAATCGCTGAACCGAAGTTTCGGAAACATGTACATGCAGTGTTTACATTAAATACAGGTGAACTGCTTGTATATGCAGATATTCGCCGTTTTGGTGAGTTGCGTTTTGTGAAGGAAATTGCAGATCATCCCCCGCTGACGTTAATGGCACCAGAACCGTTTGACCAAGATGCGTGTGATTATTTTTTAGCCAAATGTGAAAAGCCGAAATATGCCAATAAGCCAATAAAAGAGGTCATTATGGACGGACAAGTGATTTCAGGTTGTGGTAATATTTATGCGACGGAAAGCTTATTTGCTGTAAAAATTCTGCCAACACGTAAAACGAGTCAAATTAGTAAGGAACACAAAGTGGAGTTGTTTGAAGCCATTTGTGCCGTACTCCGCGAAAGTATTGAAAATGGTGGGTCAACGATTTCAGATTATCGCAGTGTGAATGGTGGGGCAGGAAACATGCAAGACCGTTTAAAAATGTACAGTAAAAAAGTGTGCTTAGTATGTCACAATGAGACAGAGGCCGTTGTGATTGCAGGGCGCACATCAACGTATTGTCCAAGCTGTCAAAAGTAGGGGTGTCAGTAGATGATTATTGGGTTAACAGGAAGTATTGCAAGTGGAAAAAGTACAGTCGCTAACATGCTAGCAGGTTATCAATTACCAATTATTGATGCAGATTTAGTAGCACGACAAGTTGTTGAGCCAGGCACAGAAACGCTTGCTCAAATTGCACAAGCATTTGGTTCAGACGTAATTCAAGAAGATGGGACGATGGATCGCGAAAAGGTTGGAGCCATTATTTTTCATGAGCCAGCGAAGCGAAAAATATTAAATGAGATTATTCACCCAGCCATTCGAACAGAAATGATTCGTCAACGTGATGAATATGTAGCGAAGGGCGAACAACATATTGTGATGGATATCCCTCTTTTGTTTGAGAGTAAATTACAGCATTTTGTCGATAAAATTTTAGTCGTTTCTGTAAAAGAAGATATTCAACTGCAACGTTTAATGGAACGAAATAATTTATCGGAAGACGAGGCGCGTGCACGCATTGCCTCGCAACTACCTATGTCAGTCAAAGAGCAAGGGGCAGATGTAGTCATTTATAATAATCGCAGTATTGAATCAACCGCACAGCAATTAGAAGCTGTTTTAAAGGAATGGGATATTATTCAATAATGAATTCGGGGATGTTTGGGAAATGGAAAATTCCTAAACATCCTCTTTTACGTATCACCGATATGGACTAAAATGCTTACATTTTGTGTGATGAATCAGCCTGTTTATTTTCAGAAAATAAGAACTTTAAAATATTTAACGAATAATGTTCATCTTTTTGAAGAATGTGTTATACTAATCACCGTATATAATAAATAAAATGATAACCTAATTTACAGGAGGCTTTTTATAATATGACAGTTTCTATTGCGATTAATGGATTTGGCCGAATTGGTCGTATGGTATTCCGCCAAGCTATCGTTCAAGATGATTTAAATGTAGTGGCAATCAATGCTAGCTACCCAGCTGAAACATTAGCACACTTAATTAAGTATGACACAAATCATGGTACATTTGATGGTACTGTTGAAACAGAAGAAAATGCGTTAATTGTGAATGGTAAACGTGTGGTGCTTGTTTCTGAACGTGATCCAAAATTATTACCATGGAAAGACATGGGCGTAGAGTTAGTAATCGAAGCAACTGGTAAATTCAACGACCGTGAAAAGGCAGCGATGCACTTAGAAGCTGGTGCGAAAAAAGTCATTTTAACTGCTCCAGGTAAAAATGAAGACATTACAGTTGTACTTGGCGTAAATGATAATTTATTAGACATTACAAAACATGATGTGATTTCAAATGCATCTTGTACAACAAACTGTTTAGCTCCTGTAGCGAAGGTATTAAATGATACATTTGGTATTGAGAACGGTTTAATGACAACTGTTCACGCTTATACAAACGATCAAAACAATATTGACAATCCGCACAAAGACTTACGTCGTGCACGTAACTGTGCTTCTTCTATCATTCCAACTTCAACAGGTGCTGCAAAAGCATTAGCTTTAGTATTACCTGAGTTAAAAGGAAAATTACACGGTATGGCACTTCGTGTACCAACACCAAACGTTTCTTTAGTTGACTTAGTAGTTGACTTGCAGAAAGATGTAACAGTAGAAGAAGTAAATGCTGCATTCGTGGCGGCTGCTGAAGGTCCAATGAAAGGGATTTTAAACTTCTCAATGGAGCCATTAGTATCATCTGACTACAATACAACAACTTACTCATCCACAATTGATGGTTTAACAACAATGGTGATGGGCAATCGTAAAGTAAAAGTATTAGCTTGGTACGACAACGAGTGGGGTTATTCAGCTCGTGTAGTAGACTTAGCGAGAAAAGTAGTAAATGAATTAGCTAAGGTAAAAGCATAATTGATTTAAAAAAGCACAGCTCGACTGAAATTTGGTTGAGCTGATGTTTTTTTTGATATGTATATTGAATTGTTACTTTTTCATCGGCTACAATAGAGGCTATCCGCTTTATGCGATAGCCTCTTTTTCGTAGAGAAGTATAAGCTTTCGTTGAGAAGAAAGCTTTTAAAATAACAAAAGGGATGTCTGTTTTTCATCCGAGAATATTTGTTATAATAGTTGTAATAAATCGAAATGAATCAGGAGAAATGTTTATATGAGATGTCCATCTTGTCAATACAATGGTACGCGCGTTGTTGATTCAAGACCGGTAGATGATAATAAGGAGATTCGACGTCGACGTGAATGCGAGTCATGTAGCTTTCGTTTTACGACGTTTGAAAAACTTGAAGAGACACCATTAATAGTTGTTAAAAAGGAAGGATCACGCGAAGAATTTAGTCGTGAAAAAGTATTGCGTGGACTGATTCGTGCATGTGAAAAACGACCAGTAGCACTTGAAGTGTTGGAAGACTTAGTGTTTTCCATTGAAAAGGATTTACGTCGTATCGGCAATCCAGAAGTGCGTTCAGAAGACGTTGGTGAAATGGTCATGGATCGCTTATCCCAAATCGATGAGGTAGCCTATGTTCGCTTTGCTTCCGTCTATCGCCAATTTAAGGACATTAATGTTTTTATTGATGAACTAAAAGATATATTACAAAAGCAAACGAATGAAAAATAATGAAGTGAGGAGTGAAGCAAGTGGTTCATATGTATAAGGAATTGCTCGCGACGGATCATTTTGAAATTACGCTCCCTCAAGCTTTATCAACAAATGAACGACAGTTACTAACGTTGTTTTATCAACCGTTAACAGGACCCGACCCCATTAGTTTATATTTAACGCTTTGGGCTGAAGGAGAAGATCATGCAACAGGTACGATGACGCATTATTATTTAATGAATGTGCTCGGTATGCCTGTTCGTGCTATTTTTGAGGCACGTATCGCACTTGAAGCAATCGGTTTACTACGTACATGGAGAAAGGATGAGCAGGATAGTCGCGCATTTATTTACGAATTGGTACGGCCATTAGAAGCGCGTGATTTTTTTGTAGATCCATTACTCTCCATGTTTTTATTTAGTAAAATTGGTGAGCAGGCTTATCGCAAGCTACGAAACCGTTTTTGTAAGCAAGTTGATAAGAGGGGATATAGCGAAGTGACCCGTACCTTTACAGATGTCTATAAACCTGTGCATACGAATGTGCCACAAGATATTCTAGACGAACGTGATATCGAGCAAGGTTATCCGTTTTATTATGAGCAATTTGATTTTGAGTTGTTACGTGCGGGACTGTCAGAGCAACTCGTACCTTTAAGTGCGCTGACGGCTGAAGCTCGTCTGCTCATTGCGAAGCTCGCTTTTTTATATAAACTATCACCACTTGAAATGCAGAAGGTCGTTGTCTTAGCGTTAGACGATACAATGAGATTGCCGGTAGAACGTTTGAAAAAGGCAGCAGCAGATTATTATAAAATTACGATTTCAAAAGATGCACCAAAATTAGCTAAAACATTTGAACAGCAATCAAAAGCAACTACTGAAGTAAAGCGCTCGAAAGAACAAGAACTGTTACATTATTTAGAAAATACACCACCGATTCAAGTGTTACGGGATATTAATAATGGGAAAGAGCCAATTCCAGCTTCTGTACAGTTAGCGGAAGACTTAGTCATGAAGCATAATATGCCAATAGGTGTAGTGAATGTATTACTTGAATACGTTATGCTAACTACGGACATGCGTTTACCAACAAAATATGTTGAAAAAATTGCCGATCACTGGATTCGGAAAAATTTAAAGACAGCTAAGGAAGCAATGGATTTAGCCCGTCAGGAACGCGATAAATATGCGAAATGGAAGGCGGAAAACGAATCAAAAGCGAATACGCCACAAAAGCAGGTTTATAAAAAGGCGAGCGGACGTGAAGAAAAAGTACCAGATTGGTTTTATAAGCGTGATGAAGGGTTGTCTCAAGCGCCAACGACAGCTGCAACAGTAGACTTTGAAGCGGAACGACAAAAAATACTCCAAAAGCTAGGACAAGATGGGCAGGTGAATTAACATCGAACCGATTAATCGAGCATTAAAAAGTATAAAAATTCCATCCTTTCAAGAGCGATATGAAGCGATGCGAAAAGAAATTTTAACCGATAAACAAGTACAAAAATTTGTGATGGAAAATGAGATTACATCAAGTGTCATCGACAGAAGCTTATCAAAATTAGATGAATTTATTTCTCAAACTGCTACATGTTGTGGTGCACAATCGACTGCCTGTTGTAGCAATATGCTAGCAGGCTTTGTACCTGAACTTTATATGCTACGTGGAAATATTGAAATTAAGTATGTGCGTTGTGAGCAAAAAATACGTGAAGATGAGCACCGTGAAACAGCGACGATGATTTCGAGTATGCATATGCCAAAAGATGTTTTAAAAGCTACATTAAAAGATTTAATGATTGATGATCAATCGCGTTTAGAGATTGCACATAAAGCAGCAGACTTTATTGCACAATATAAAACAACAGGTGAATTACCATCAAAGGGCTTTTATTTATACGGTAAATTTGGTGTAGGTAAATCCTTTGTTTTGGGAGCAATTGCAAACGAGCTAGCTGCATTAAAAGTGAAATCTGTCGTTGTGTTTGTACCAGAGTTTTTACGTGAAATGAAAAATTCTATCCAAGACCAGACGTTAAATGAAAAAATTGATTATGTCAAAAAAGCACCTGTATTAATGTTAGACGATATTGGGGCAGAGACGATGTCGGCATGGACACGTGATGAAATTTTAGGCACAATTATGCATTATCGTATGAGTGAACAATTACCGACGTTTATTACATCGAATTTTGATTATGCAGGACTGGAACATCATTTAGCGCAATCCCAGCGCGGAGATATTGAAGTTGTAAAAGCTGCTCGTATTATGGAGCGTATTAAGGCGATTACGATACCAATTAGTATGGAAGGCATTAATCGTCGGAATTCGTAACATTTTAGCAGTTGATTTTTTTGGCAACGAGGCGTATACTGTCCTAGTAATTAAACAACTCAAAATGCTTTGAAAAGGACACGGAATTTGTGCACCGACTTGTAGAGAGGGGAGCCTTGGCTGGGAGCTTCCTAGTACGACGCAAATTTTACTACCTTGGAGCTTCAGCGAGGACAATTCGCTGGCGTTATTCAGTACGTTAACTGACCTAGAGCTTCGTTCGAGAATTTTTCTCGGAAGGAAGAAGGGTGGAACCACGAGCATACGCGTCGTCCCTTTTTGGGATGGCGCTTTTTTATTTGGCTTCCCTTTTGCATGTTGCTTTGGCGGAACTTTCTTGAAAAGTGGCGAAACTTCTGTGGGTTTTGGCGAAACCAAAAACGAAATAATGTTGTGGGGAAACGGTATTAAACATTTTAGGAGGAATCATCCATGTCAGAAATGATTAAAATTACTTTTCCAGATGGAAACGTAAAAGAATTTGAAAAAGGTATTTCTACGTTAGACATTGCTGGCTCTATTAGCCCAGGTTTAAAAAAATCAGCCCTAGCTGGTAAAGTGAACGGTGCATTAGTAGACGCCAAAACACCAATCGAAGCAGATGCAGCAATCGAAATCATTACAAATAAATCACCAGAAGCGTTAGAAATCCTGCGCCACTCTACGGCTCACTTAACAGCACAAGCAGTAAAACGCGTATTCCCAGATGCAAAATTAGGGATTGGTCCAGTAATCGAATCTGGTTTCTACTATGATATTGATTCACCAACACCGATTACAGCAGAAGACTTACCTGCAATTGAAAAAGAAATGAAAAAAATCATTGCTGAAAACATTGAAATTGAGCGTAAAAACGTATCGCGTGACGAAGCGCAAAAAATTTATGAAGAAGTCGGCGATGAGTATAAATTAGAATTACTTGATGCTATTCCAGCAGGTGAACAAGTATCGATTTACTACCAAGGGGATTTCTTTGACCTTTGCCGTGGGGTACACGTACCATCAACGGGGAAATTAAAAGAGTTTAAACTATTATCATTAGCAGGTGCTTACTGGCGTGGTAACTCAGACAACAAAATGTTACAACGTATTTATGGTACGGCTTTCTTCACAAAAGAGGAGTTAAAGCATCACTTACAAATGCTTGAAGAAGCAAAAGAACGTGACCATCGTAAAATTGGTAAAGAGCTTGATTTATTCATGACGTCTCAAACAGTAGGTCAAGGTTTACCACTTTGGTTACCAAACGGTGCGACAATCCGTCGTACAATTGAGCGTTATATTGTAGATAAAGAGTTATCGCTTGGTTATAAACATGTGTACACACCGGTACTAGGTTCGAAAAAGTTATATGAAACATCTGGTCACTGGGATCATTACCAAGATGGCATGTTCCCACCAATGGAAATGGACAACGAAACATTAGTATTACGTCCGATGAACTGTCCACACCATATGATGGTATTTAAAAATGGTTTACACTCATACCGCCATTTACCAATTCGTATCGCAGAGCTTGGTACAATGCACCGTTATGAAATGAGTGGTGCTGTTTCAGGTTTACAACGTGTACGTGGGATGACGTTAAATGATGCGCACATTTTTGTTCGTCCAGACCAAATTAAAGCAGAGTTCAAAAAGGTAGTAGAGTTAATTTTAGAAGTATACAAAGACTTTGATTTAACAGATTACTCATTCCGTTTATCTTATCGTGACCCGAACAATAAAGAGAAATATTACGATGATGATGAAATGTGGGAAACAGCGCAAGCCATGTTAAAAGAAGCGATGGACGAACTTGGTTTAGAATACTTCGAAGCAGAAGACGAAGCAGCATTCTACGGTCCAAAGCTTGACGTGCAAGTAAAAACAGCGATTGGTAAGGAAGAAACATTATCAACAGCACAGCTTGATTTCTTATTACCACAACGTTTCGACCTTTCTTACATCGGTGAAGATGGCCAGCCGCAACGTCCAGTTGTTATTCACCGCGGTGTTGTATCAACTATGGAACGTTTCGTAGCCTTCTTAATCGAAGAATATAAAGGTGCATTCCCAACTTGGTTAGCACCAGTGCAAACTACAATTATCCCAGTTTCAAACGCAGTGCACTATGATTATGCGCGTGAAATTCAAGAGAAATTACAAGCAGCAGGTATTCGTGTTGAGATGGATGACCGCGAAGAGAAACTTGGTTACAAAATCCGTGAATCACAAATGAAGAAAATCCCGTACATGCTTGTGATCGGGGACAAAGAAGTAGAAGCAGGTGGCGTAAACGTTCGTCGTTACGGCTCGAAAGATTCTGAGACAATCAGCTTTGACGAGTTCCTCAGCAACATTAAAGCAGAAGTAACAAAATAATAAATAGAACGGGCTGTCAAAAGGGATAATTCCCTTTTGACAGCCGTTTCTTACATATTTGCATCGTGAGATATGAGACAGTTCTACTACTTCACGCAATAATATATCTTTTTGGAAATAAATTATTGACACCTTATTATGTCCATGATATGATTGTTTAGGTTATGAATACAAGTTTGAAGAAGAGGCTGCCCGCTTCTCACCTGAATGAACGCATCTAGCTGTTTACAGGTTGAATACGTTGAATTGTTTTACGTTATTAGTACGTATGCACATACAGTGGGCGGACACCTTTCTAAACGTCCGCTCTTTTTTTATGGACATATCGAAAGTGTACCGTTCAACTCGGGTCATTCTCAAGCCCAAACCATGTATTCGCGCACATTATGGAGGTGGATTATTATTAGCAAAGACATGTATGTAAACGAAGGCATCCGCGCACGTGAACTTCGTCTAATTGACCATAACGGTGAACAACTAGGTGTTAAATCACGAAACGAAGCGCTTGAAATTGCCGCTCGTGTTAACTTGGATCTTGTCCTTGTGGCCCCTCAAGCCAAGCCCCCGGTCGCACGTATCATGGACTATGGTAAATTTAAGTTTGAACAGCAAAAGAAAGACCGTGAAGTTCGTAAAAATCAAAAGATCATCAATATAAAAGAGGTTCGTCTGAGCCCAACAATTGATGAACATGATTTCCAAACGAAATTACGTGCTGCACAGAAGTTCCTTGAAAAGGGAGACAAAGTGAAAGCATCTATTCGTTTTAAAGGTCGTGCAATCACACACAAAGAAATTGGTCAACGTGTGTTAGATCGCTTTGCTGAAGCTTGCGCTGAAGTATCAACGGTTGAACAAAAGCCGAAGATGGATGGCCGAAGCATGTTCTTAGTTCTTAACCCTAAGAACGAAAAGTAATAATGAATTGATCAGTTTAGGAGGAAATCGACATGCCAAAAATGAAAACTCACCGTGGCGCTGCTAAGCGTTTCAAAAAAACAGGTACTGGTAAATTAAAATTTGACCGTGCTTATGGTAGCCACTTATTTGCTAACAAATCAACAAAGCAAAAGCGTCAACTGCGTAAAGCAAAAATCGCTACTTCTGGCGATTTCAAACGCATTCGTACATTATTAACTTACATGAAGTAATCTAACATTGAACATTCAGGTTCGACATATAAAATACACATTCGAGAGAATTAGCAGGAGGTAATTACTATGCCACGCGTAAAAGGCGGAACAGTAACACGCGCTCGTCGCAAAAAAGTATTAAAATTAGCTAAAGGTTACTTTGGTTCAAAACACACGTTATACAAAGTAGCTAACCAAGCAGTAATGAAGTCAGGTGTATATGCATACCGTGACCGTCGTCAAAAGAAACGTGATTTCCGTAAATTATGGATCACTCGTATCAATGCAGCTGCTCGCATGAATGGTCTTTCTTACAGCCGTTTAATGCACGGTTTAAAATTAGCTGGTATCGAAGTTAACCGTAAAATGTTAGCTGACTTAGCTGTAACTGATGCTGCAGCATTCGCACAATTAGCAGAAGCTGCAAAAACTGCACAAGCTAAATAAGAAGTAGATATTTTTCTAATACTTAAAAGCTTTCATACGAAGCTTTGCACTTTCTGTACCGAAAGCGAAGCGACAGGTACAAAAACTGCACAAGCTAAATAATTTTAATAAAAAAAGACTGATAGGATTTCCTATCAGTCTTTTTTAGTTAGATATACAGACGAAAGGTGATACTCTATGGAATTAGCAGTCTATGCATATGTTGGTGTTTTATCACTCATCTTATTAGTTTTAATGTATAACGACAAACAAAAAGCGATTAAAAATGAATGGCGTATTGCAGAGAAGACCTTATTCACCGTTGCTATTTTTGGCGGAGCAATAGGAGGTGTGCTCGGCATGTACTTATTCCGGCATAAAACAAAACATAATACTTTTTCTTTTGGGTTTCCTTTACTCGCGGCGATTCAGATTTTTATTATTGTACAATTGGTGTCAATGTAAAAGAGAAGGGACCATCTCATAAGCGATGTTTAATAAGTAATGTACTTATTGAAAACTGTTGCTCTTTGAAGATAGTTCCTTCTATTTTAAGTTTGCTCTTTCATTAACTTCTCAATCGGATTTTTCCAGTTGATTTTAGCGTTAGGGTAGTTCATTAAAATTTCCTTCTCTAAAAATAAGAACTCGTCTTTTGTAAAGCCTTGCAACTTCATCGGATCATGAACAAATACAAAAATCGAGACAACTTCAAATGCATTTTCTGTTGTACCTAAATATTTTTCGCCTTCAAAAAGTGCGCCTTTATAAGAAATAAAAAAGTTTTTGCGTACATTTTTGACATCGTCATAGAAATAATAATCCCCTTTTTCGTAGGCCTCATCTAGTTTTCGCTTTGGATCTGTCAAATAGCGAACGCCTTTGTACAATATGTATATAATAAGTGCGATAATTACAATTCGAAGAAGTAAAGCCATGAAAAATTCCCCCTTGCCACATACGTTTCCCTTCTATACGATTGTATAGGGAAAAGGTTTCAATTTTTTTAGAAAAAGAGGAGAAAAAATGAATTTTAAACAATTATTCGAGATGCAAAAAGCACTTGATACATTTATTGAAGAAACACAACATGTTACACATGATGTATTTGAAGAAAAAGGACTTGCCCTTTTAGTAGAATTAGCAGAGCTTGCAAATGAAACGCGATGCTTTAAATTTTGGAGTACAAAAGGTCCGTCTGAACGCGAAGTGATTTTAGAGGAATTTGTGGATTCTATTCACTTTATGCTTTCACTAGGGAATATGCGCGGTTTTGCATTGGATACATGGCCAGAAGTACAGGAGCAAGCCGATTTAACACCATTATTTATTGAGACAACTGTAGCGGTGACCGCATTTATTAGCTCGCCAACGAAGGAAACATATGATGATGTATGGAAGAAATACGGGAAGCTGGCATATAATTTAGGGTTTACAGTTACGGATATTTTAGATGCATATGTTGCGAAAAATGAGAAAAACTATGAGCGTCAACGTTCTGGCTATTAATTATTTTGAAATCCGAAATATTCTCGCTATAATGGGAATGACATATATTTAGGAGGGCGAAAGAATGGCGCAATTAGATCCAACATTACAAATGTTAAAAGAGTTAACGGATGCAAACGGGATTCCAGGGAACGAACAAGCACCACGGGAAGTAATGAAAAGGTATATCGCACCATTTGTAGATGAAGTCGAAACAGATAACCTCGGTAGTTTAATTGCCAAAAAAGTAGGGGACGAAAAGGGTCCTAAAATTATGATTGCGGGGCATTTAGATGAAATCGGTTTTATGGTGACACAAATTGATGACAAAGGATTCTTGAAATTCCAAACGGTTGGTGGTTGGTGGGGGCAAGTAATGCTTGCTCAGCGCGTGACTATTACAACGCGTAAAGGAGAAGAGATTATCGGTGTCATCGGTTCTAAGCCGCCGCATATTCTTTCACCAGAAGCACGTAAAAAGCCGGTAGATGTAAAAGAGATGTTTATTGACATCGGGGCAGCATCAAAAGAAGAAGCTGTTAAATGGGGGATTGCACCAGGCGATATGGTGACGCCGTACTTTGAATTTAATGTCATGAAAAACGAAAAGTACTTACTTGCTAAAGCTTGGGATAATCGTATTGGCTGTGCCATTGCGATTGATGTTATGCGTGCATTAAAAGACGAAAATCATCCAAACATCGTCTATGGTGTAGGCAATGTACAAGAAGAAGTCGGCTTGCGTGGTGCCAAAACAACAACATTTAAAATCCGGCCAGATATCGGTTTTGCAGTGGACGTCGGTATTGCAGGCGATACACCAGGTATTACAACGAAGGAGTCTACGTCTAAAATAGGTGCGGGTCCACAAATCGTGATTTACGATGCATCCATGGTATCCCATAAAGGGCTACGTGATTTCGTTGTAGACATTGCAGAGGAGCATAACATTCCGTACCAATTCGAATCGCTTGCAGGCGGCGGGACAGATGCCGGCTCGATCCATCTAACAGCAAACGGTGTTCCTTCGCTAGCGATTGGTGTAGCAACCCGCTATATTCACTCACATGCAGGAATCCTTCACCGTGATGACTACGAAAATACGGTGAAACTACTGGTAGAAATCATTAAAAAATTAGATCAAAAAACGGTAAATAAAATTATTTTTGATTAATGCTGTAGAAAGATATCGACAGACTGGCCTTCTAACAAATAGGTTAGGGGGCCTTTACCGTATTCAGAGGAACAAGTTTTAGAATGATATTACGGTCATTACTTAAATGATGGGGATTTAAAAAAATGTAAACAAATAGAAATTGATAAATCATCTCGCGTGCCTATTTTTTAATCTACATAATTTTAAAGGTGCTTGCATAATTACTTATTGGATAATTAAGTTTATTTTAAAAACAATGAAAAATTATAATAATTCACTTGATTTTATATTTATGCAAATGTATAATGGAAGTAACATAAAGGTATGCGAGGGGCGTTTAAGATGAAATTGTTAGAAGAGGTGCAGTTAAAACCAGTAGCAAGCCTTCAGGGGAAGGACCTACTGACACTGCTTGACTATACTTCACAAGAAGTGCAAGATTTAATTACACTGGCTACACAGCTAAAAAAAGTAACAAAAGAAGGCAAATGTCCAAAATTGCTAGAAGGCAAAACATTAGGGATGATTTTTGAAAAAAGCTCAACGCGTACACGTGTATCGTTTGAGGTAGGCATGCAGCAACTAGGTGGTTACGGCATGTATATGAATGCACGCGATATGCAAATTGGTCGTGGTGAGCCGATTTCAGATACAGGGAAAGTGTTATCTGGTTATTTAGATGGCATCATGATTCGTGCGAACTCACATGAAATGGTGAAAGAGCTGGCAGAATATGCATCCATTCCGGTGATCAATGGATTAACAGATATTTTCCACCCATGCCAAGCGTTAGCCGACTTAGAAACAATCGCTGAAAACAAAGGCGAATTAAAAGGCTTAAAAGTTGCATATGTTGGTGATGGCAACAATGTAGCACATTCATTAGTAATTGCTTGTGCACACGTAGGAATGGATGTAGCGGTTGCAACGCCTGTTGGTTACGAATGTGATTTAGATATTATTGCTAAGGCACGTGAAATTGCTTTAGTAAACGGTAGTGAAGTGTTTGTGACTACTGACCCTGTTGCAGCAGTAAAAGATGCAGATGCTGTTTATGCAGATGTGTGGACATCTATGGGGCAAGAAGAAGAGACACAACAACGTTTAATCGATTTTAAAGGTTATCAAATAAATGATGAGCTAGTAGCACATGCTAAACCAGATTATATGTTCTTGCACTGTTTACCAGCCCACCGTGAAGAAGAAGTGACTTCTTCTGTTATCGACGGACCAAATTCCTATATTTATGAGCAAGCCGAAAATCGATTACACGCACAAAAAGCGGTATTAGTATCGTTAATGGCTTAATTGAGTGAATAAGGATTTAATGCTTGTAGGTAACAGGCTTAAGTCTATAAATTGAATACAGTCGAAACCTTTTACAAAGCAGGAAGGGCTGCGTAAAAGGGTAGTACATTAAATGGATTAGTGGGGGACGCTGCTACCCGTTTAATACGCTACATTCGATGTGATGCTCGTTTTCTAGAAGGAAGGCCGCATCACTACATAAAACAACTTGGGAGACGCTAGGTTGTTTTTTTTGTTAGGAAAATAAAGCAGCGATTCCGTCATATAGAAATGAACGAAATCGTTGTTTATTTATGCTTTTACATATTTAGATTTTTTAGCAATGAATTCTTGTTTTAACTGCTGTAGTCGTTGAATTACTTGTTGTGAAGTATGTGTAATATCTTCTAAAAGGAGTTCTGCCTGTTTTTATTCCCTGTATTAAAAGCTCGAACGGCTTCTTTTGCTAGTGTGTAAATCTGATTGTGTAATGGTTCGATTTCAATAAATGCTTGTTGTTCTCCAAGTAATTCTCGTCCCATTCCATTGTACCACTCACTAAGGCGAGAATCTTTCGGTGAACCGATATCTTTCTCTGTCATTTGCTCAAAGCCAAGTAGCATATTGTAGATTTTCCAACGCCATAATAGATGGTCGGTAATCGTTAATTCAATTATGTCTTCTTGTGCGATAATAAAGTTTTTGGAGATGGTATTTACGCGGTATTGGTCGATTCGATTACTTAATTCATAAATTGCAGCACCCGTATTGAATGTAATGTCTTTACTGAATTTCGTGCTTTCAGCGAGCGCTGTATTTAAACGGGCAACTTCTGAAGCAACTTCTGCCTGAGAAATTGTTGTATCCGCAATATCGTTAAATTGATTGCCTTGCATTTGGAGCTGTTGATTTAACTCTTTTAGTGAACTGTTAATTTGTTGGGCACTATGCACACCGTCATGTAATTGCTGCGTTGTTTCGGCTGTGCGCGAATGGATGCGCTTCGTAATCGTGAGTAGCTCTTTCACATCTTCATGAACGTTTTGAACGGATTCTTTTGTACTGTCTGCCAGCTTACGGACTTCTTCGGCTACGACTGAAAAGCCTTTTCCTGCTTCACCAGCACGTGCTGCTTCGATGGATGCATTGAGGGCAAGTAAATTCGTTTGATCTGCAATGCCTTTAATGAGTGTCATGACATTTGCTACACTATTTACACGCTCTACTAATTGTAATACATCTTCTTCTACAGAAGATTGGCTAAAATCGATGGATTCTAATATGCTCGTTACTTGTTGCAATACATTTAAATCTTCATTTAAATCTTTTAAAGAAGCTTGCGTATTATTAGAAATGGATTTAACGGATGAAGCCACTTCTTCGATACTTGCTTCTAAATTGTGCATTGCATTATTTGTTGTAATAATATCTTGTTGTTGTATGTCCTGGAAGTCAATTAATCCTTTAAGTTGATCGAGTTCGGCGTTGTATTTAATAATTTCACCAAGGCCATTGACAATCGAGCCTGCCTGGATTTCGATATATGTTTCGACAATGATTTGTTGGTCGATCGTGACGAGACTATCGTATGCTAGTAGCAAATCGAGCAATTGTTGTGGTTTACGATTATACTTCTTTACAATTAGTGGGGTAATTAGTTGGTTAATTAACGTATAGGCTGAAATCATCCAGTTCGGTAAAACACCAATTTGTGCGTGTGTATAGGCAATTTTTCGGCGTTTAAATACATAATTAAGGTCAAGTTCATCTGTAAATAAGCTAATAAAATGGCGGTCAAATGTTTTTTTTAGACGCTCAACTGCGGAGTGTTTTTCGATAATTTCTTTAAATGTTTCAATCCGCAATAGCCGGTCATAAAAATTATTTAAGATGTAGTCGCGATTTTGTTGATAAATATCTAAGAGGCTACTAACAGACTCACGACGAATTTTAGAAAGCGATAAAAAATCAAGTTTTTCTTGGAATCGCTCGTTTGTCACGATGTCTGATGTGGAAGTTTTTGAAAAATACTCATAATTCCCTAAATCATACCTAATTATACCCATATGTATCCTCCTATTATAGTCTCAAAGGACTAATTTAGCTTATTCCCCTATAATATAACATAGCTTGATAAAAATACTAGCAGGAAATATGAACTTTATATGAAGATATGTTATTTACTAGAAATAAGCAAGTATAAAAAAAGTAGGGGGCTGTTACTTTTAGGACAGCGCCCTACTAATGTTAGTACGGTTTTATGCACGTGCTAGCATACGTTCTAGCGATAGGAGTGCTTCTTTTGTCGTTTCAGAATCGACTTGAATGATGTTTCCTTGTTCACCATTTTCGATCGTTTCAAGCGCCCATAAAAGGTGTGGTAAATCGATACGATTCATCGTCAAACATGGGCACATATTTTCATTGAGCGAAATAATATGTTTGTCTGGATATTTTGCAATGAGACGTTTTACTAAGTTCATTTCTGTGCCAATTGCCCAGCTTGAATGAGCAGGTGCATTGTCGATTACATCACAAATATATTTTGTAGAGCCATTATCATCTGATAGGGCCACGACTTCACGTGAGCATTCTGGATGCACGATGATTGTCATATTCGGATATTTTTTTCGTACTTCACGGATATTGTAGATGGTAAAGCCTTCATGTACTGAGCAATGACCTTTCCATAAAATAACCTTTACATCCTCTAAATGCCCGTCGTATTCAAGCTGCCCTTTAATGGGATCCCAAACAGCCATCTGTTCAAGCGGTACGCCTAAGTCGAATGCTGTATTACGACCTAGATGTTGGTCGGGTAAAAATAATAGGCGTTGTTTTTGTGTAAAGGCCCACTTCACCATTGACTTTGCGTTGGAGCTTGTTACGCAAGCGCCACCATTACGCCCTGTAAAAGCTTTAATCGCTGCTGTTGAGTTGACATATGTTAACGGGATGATTGTATCGCCAAATAGTTTTTGTAGTTCGACCCAAGCCTCTTCTGTTTGATAAATGTTCGCCATATCGGCCATTGAGCAACCTGCGCGCATATCTGGCAAATAGACAACCTGATGTTCGTCTGTTAACATATCCGCTGTTTCTGCCATAAAGTGTACACCACAGAAGACGATATGCTTTGCTTTTTTATTCGCTGCTGCAACTTGTGCAAGTTGTAACGAGTCACCTGTTGTATCGGCGAATTGAATCACCTCATCACGTTGATAGTGGTGCCCTGGAATGAATAATTCGTCTCCCAGCTTCTGCTTAATTTCCCGAATGCGTGCTTCCATTTCTTCATGGGTCATTGATTTGTATTTTTCTGGGAGCATCGAGCGATCCATAAATTTAGTAAGTACCATTTGTTACGACTCCTTTCGGTTGAACTAATGCACTGATGTCAAACGCTTGGACAGAATGAGTTAATGCACCGAGTGAAATCCATTGAATGCCAGATTCGGCATAGCTACGTAGGTTTTCAAGTGTGATTCCCCCTGAAGCTTCTGTTGCGATATGAGCCGGGACAAGTGCTAACCATTCGCGAATTTCCTCTGGTGTACGATTGTCGAACATAATAATGTCCGCACCCGCATTTACTGCTTCGATTAATTGCTCTTTTGTTTCGATTTCGACTTCAATTTTTATGGTATGCCCGATTTTTGAGCGTGCAGATGCAACCGCTTGTGTAATGCTACCAGCAAATGCAATATGATTATCCTTTAACATGATGGCATCATACAGCCCGCTACGGTGATTAAAGGCACCGCCTGCCCGCACAGCATATTTATCTAACATGCGAAGTCCTGGAATTGTTTTACGTGTATCGCAGACATGTGCATTTGTATCTTTCGTTAGTTGGACTGCCTCATATGCCTGTGTAGCAATGCCACTCATACGTTGAATTAAATTTAAGATGACACGTTCACCTGTCAGCAAGCTACGAAGTGAACCTTCAATAACAGCAATTTGTTCTCCTTCTTCAATCCATTCCCCGTCTTCTTTGAATACGTGAACTTGTAAGCTATTATCTAGTAAAGGAAACCCGATTTTAATCACCTGTTTGCCGCAAAAAATCCCTGATTGTTTTGCGTAAAAGGTAAACGAGCCTTGTTCGGAAGGGGTGAAAATCGTTTCACTGGATAAATCACCGTCTCCGATATCTTCATTGAAAAATTGCTGGAGCATATGTTTTAGCTTGATTGTGTTCATATAAACGATTCCTCACATTCATTGTTCCTTGCTGGAAAACAATCCACTGTTTTTCCCAGCGTTGATCTTTATGTTCCATTTCCACGCGAATATGTGCCCCTCTTGATTCCGTTCGCGTTAAGGCTGCGTTTGTAATCAAGGCTGCTGTTATATGCATAAAGAGTAACTCTATTTCTTCACGTGACTGATTCATTACATTAGGTTGTACGTGCAGGGCTGGCAGTTTCTTTAGTAATGTTTCTAGCCCTTTTTGTGAACGGACAATCCCTACATTAGCAAGCATCTCTCGCTGTAAATCTTCTTTTCTCATAAGCGACGGAAGAGAATTTTTTGGCTGGGGTTGTGCTAGCACGAAGTTTGACTGTGCCGTGCCATATTTTAATAGATTTTCTGCCATTAGTTCCCCAAAGGCCATTCCTTCTAGTAAGGAGTTGCTTGCCAGTCGGTTCGCACCATGCACCCCTGTACAAGCTACTTCACCAACTGCAAGTAAGCGCGGAATGGTTGTTTCACCAACGGTATTGGCAATCACACCGCCCATTAAAAAGTGACTACCTGGAGCAACTGGGATTTTCCCGTGTGCTAAATTGACGCCATTATCATGACAAAGCTTTGTAATGGTAGGGAACTTTTGTTCAAAATGCTCGATATTTGTGATGTCAATATAGACGGGCTTACCTTGAGCGTGCATTTTGTACATTTCGTATGCTGTAACATGACGAGGCGCTAAATCACCAAGTGGGTGTTTTCCGTCCATGATGGCCTGTCCGTGTTCGTCTACAAATCGTCCACCAGCTCCTCTGACCGCTTCTGATACGAGACCCCGTGCACCGTTTACATAAAGTAAACTCGGATGGAACTGGACAAATTCCATGTCGGTGACAGCTGCGCCAGCTAAATAGGCTAGTGCGATGCCGTCGCCGTAGCTATTAGCACAATTGGATGTACACTCGTATAGTGCACCAGCGCCCCCTGTTGCCAAAATAATATAAGAGGCGAAATATGTTTTTTCACCCTGGGCTGTTTTCACACGGACACCGCAACATTCCTGTGCGCTATTTAAAATGAGTTCATAGGCGAATTCATGTGTGTGCAAATGTATTTTTTTAGGTAAACTATTTAAATAGTAGTATATCATATTTTTTCCAGTAGCATCACCGCCAGCATGAATAATACGAGAACTACTATGTGCACCTTCAAGGCCGAGTGAAATGTTGCCATCTGACGTACGGTCAGCAGGAAATTCACTTTGCAGAAGTGTTTTAACAACTGTGGCGCCGTGTTCAACAAGCACTTTCACATTGTCTTCATGGTGATGAAATTCGCCAGCTACAAGCGTGTCTTGCACATGTAGCATCGTGCTATCATGATCAGCAACGACGGCTGCAATGCCGCCTTGTGCTTTATATGAACTACTTATCGTTATATCCGATTTCGTAATAATATGGACTTCAAAACGAGTGCTTAATTTGCGAGCAGCTTGTAATGCTGCAATCCCACCACCAAGTATAATGATGTCCGTTTGAATATTCATATTCATACCTTCTTTACAGTTGTCTTGACACATATCTTTACATAAAATAATGAAATAAACAAGTATTTATTATTATGATAAAAGTGAGGGGAAACCTATGACATATTTGGATTATGCAGCATCTTCACCAATGAATAAACGAGCCGCTGTTGCCTATAGTGAAGTGGCTAGTCATATGTACGGAAATCCATCCAGTTTACACGATGCAGGTGGACAAGCAGCAAGCGCAGTAGCATGGGCAAGAAAGGTCATTGCACAAAAATTAGACGTCCATTCTGATGGGGTTATTTTTACAGGAAGCGGTACGGAAGGGAATATTTTAGCAATCTTGTCACTTGCTCGCTCAGAAAAGCGTGGACGTCATATTATTACGTCAATGGCTGAGCATACATCTGTCCATGCAGCGATGAACACATTGGAACGTGAAGGGTTTGAAATTACACGTATACCGTTTACTGAAAATGGTGTAGTAGATTTGGCATTCCTTGAAGCGGCGATTCGTCCCGATACAACGCTCATTTCCATTCAACATGTTAATTCGGAGATTGGGACGATTCAACCTGTAGAAGAGATTGCTAAACTCGCAAAATCATTTGGTATTTCATATCACGTTGATTGTGTACAGTCGTTTTGTAAGTTAGATGTGGCTAGCTTTGCAAAGGAAGTAGATGCGATCACGATTTCAGCACATAAAATTGGTGGACCTAAAGGTTGCGGCGCTATTTATGTAAATCCTTTTGTACGGGTAGTGCCTGTTTTTCCAGGGGTAACACATGAACGTGGCCTTCGGGGCGGAACACTCGATACACCGAGTATTGTCGCAATGGCCGTTGCTATAGAAGATTATCAATATGATTTACAGTATCAATGGCAACTTCGCGAAAAGCTGTTAAAATCATTACATCATGAAAGATTTCAAGTAATAGAAGGAATGTGGACCCAACAATTACCGAATATTTGTGGTATTTGTATGAAAGGGGTAGAAGGGCAGTTCGTTATGTTGAAATTGAATGAACAACATATATATATTTCAACAGGCAGTGCTTGTGATATAAATAGCGCCTCTGGAACGAAAGCCATTTTAGCAATGGGCAAATCATACCAAGAAGCGCGCCAATTTTTCCGTATTTCATTTGGTGCACAGACAACGATAAATGATATTGCTACATGTGCGCGCGTGTTATCAAAGTTATAGTTTTACGAGACGAAATGCTTTTCGAGTTTGGATGTGAAAGCATTTCGTTCGTTTTCAGATGCATCTTTCCACCAAGCTTCTAAAAATACACCTAATCCAGGTAGTAAGTGCTCTTCCCCACGGGCAATTGCATCATTAATCGTTTCATTAAACGAAGCAGCTGAATCTCCTGTCACATTGGTCGTGATAGCTTCTCGAATTTGAAAACTCATATTAACACTCCTTTCTCCTTGCTAGTATTTCACAGACAAAATAAAATATACGTGGACAAAACTGGATGGGAAATAGTTAGTGCTCTTATGGTAGGGAATTTCTGCTTTTTATGTTATAATGCGTGGTTGAAACTAGATTAAAGGACGGATACGATGAAACGAATTGAATCGACACAAAATGCGCTTGTGAAGCACTGGAAAAAGCTTGTCACATTGCGTAAGGAACGTGAAAAATCAGGGGAATTTCTTATTGAAGGCTTCCATTTATTAGAGGAAGCATTGAAAAATAAAGAACAAATTATGCAACTGATTGTGCGAGATGGGGTAGATTTACCATTACTTTGGGCAACGGATGATGTACAAATCGTACACGTGAATGAAGCTGTTGCAAAAGAAATTGCGGAAACGGAAAAATCGCAAGGTGTATTTGCGCATTGTAAAGTAAAGGAGCCAAGTGAAATCGAAATGGCGGCTTGGCGTAAAATGCTACTTGTCGATGCAGTACAAGATCCAGGAAATATAGGGACAATGATTCGTACGGCGGATGCCGCTGGAATTGATGCGGTCATCTTAGGGAAGGGCTGTGCGGATGCATACAATCCGAAAGTGATGCGCTCAGCACAAGGTTCTCACTTCCATATTCCTGTTGTACGCGGGGATTTAGATGAATGGGTGGACCGACTACAAGATGATGGTGTGAAAGTATTCGGCACGTCTTTAGAAGAAGCGATTTCCTATCGTGATATTGAAGTAACAAATAGCTTTGCGTTAATTGTCGGGAATGAAGGGAGTGGCATTAGCCCTCAATTACTGGCGAAAACAGATCAAAATGTTATTATCCCGATTTTAGGTGGAGCAGAATCACTGAATGTCGCTGTAGCAACGGGGATTTTATTGTACGCTTTTGTGAAATAACTTGAAGTAACTTGCATAATCTTGTACTATTGTATACGTATAAATGGAAATGCAACGACCGAGAAGAGTAGTTGTGAAACACATGGACTAGGGAATGGTAGCCGTAGACTGGAAGCTACTAGCATGATGACACGATGAAGTTCACCTCGCGAGCAGCACAGCAGAAAAGCTGTGCCGGTGACAAGCCGTTATTTGAATTGAGTGATTGCTTTTAGGCAATAACTAGGGTGGTACCGCGACTGATTCCTCGTCCCTTTTTTGGGGCGGGGATTTTTTTGTTTTGCCATAAGTGCGCATTTGACTGATCAAATAACACTACCAAAACGAAACAAACTACAAGGAGGTTTTTATACATGGAACAACAATTAAAACAGCTTGAGCAAGAAGCTCTGGCAAAAATTGAAGCGTCATCGAATGTAAAAGAATTAAATGATGTTCGTGTGGCGTATTTAGGGAAAAAAGGACCAATCACAGACCTACTAAAAGGAATGGGGAAATTATCTGCGGAAGAGCGCCCAAAAATGGGAGCACTTGTGAATACAGTTCGTGAACATGTAACAGCTCAACTAGAGGCGAAGGCAACCGTACTAGAAGAGCAAGCGATTCAAGAGCAATTAGAAAAGGAATCAATCGATGTCACATTACCAGGTGCTACGATTAAATCTGGAAATCGCCACCCATTAACACGTGTAATTGAAGAAATCGAAGACTTATTCGTTGGAATGGGCTATGAAATCGTAGAAGGTCCAGAAGTAGAAAAAGATTACTATAACTTTGAAGCGATGAATTTACCTAAAGGTCACCCAGCTCGTGATATGCAGGATTCATTCTACATTTCAGAAGAAATCTTACTACGTACACATACATCACCAGTACAGGCACGTACGATGGAAGCGAAAAAAGGGGAGCCAATTCGCGTTATTTGTCCAGGTAAAGTGTTCCGTCGTGATACAGATGACGCAACACACTCTCATCAATTCATGCAAATCGAGGGGCTTGTTATTGGAGAAAACATTCGCATGAGTGATCTAAAAGGAACTCTTGATGCACTAGCAAAGAAAATGTTCGGTGCGGAGCGTGAAATTCGTCTACGTCCATCATTCTTCCCGTTTACTGAGCCATCAGTGGAAGTCGATGTATCTTGTCATAAATGTGGCGGCGCAGGCTGTAACGTATGTAAGCAAACAGGCTGGATTGAAATTTTAGGTGCGGGTATGGTTCATCCAAACGTGCTTGAAATGGCTGGCTATGATTCAAAAAAAGTATCAGGCTTTGCGTTCGGTATCGGTGCTGAACGTATCGCGATGTTAAAATACGGGGTGGATGATATCCGTCACTTCTATACGAATGACGTACGCTTCTTATCACAATTCCACCGAAGTGAAGGGTAAGGAGGATTATTTATGTTAGTATCATTAAAATGGTTAGCACAATATGTAGATATTTCAGGCATTGCGCCACAAGAATTAGCAGAAAAAATTACACGTTCAGGTATTGAGGTAGATGCTGTCATCGATCGCTCTGCTGGCATGACAAATGTCGTAGTAGGTCATGTCGTATCAAAAGAAAAGCATCCTGAGGCAGATAAATTAAATGTGTGTCAAGTCGATGTTGGGGAAGCAGAATACCAACAAATCGTATGTGGTGCACCAAATGTAGAGGCAGGCCAAAAAGTAATTGTTGCGCGTCCAGGTGCGCATTTACCAGGTGGCATCAAAATTAAAAAGGCAAAACTTCGCGGTCAAGAATCGAACGGCATGATCTGTTCATTACAAGAGCTAGGTGTTGAAGGGCGCCTTGTCCCAAAAGCATATGCAGAAGGAATTTATGTGTTACCAGCAGATGCAGTACCAGGTTCAGATGCGTTAGAACTTTTAGGGCTTCGCGATACAGTTTTAGAGCTTGGTTTAACACCAAACCGTTCAGATGCGTTATCAATGCTTGGTGTAGCGTATGAAGTAGCAGCGATTCTTTCACAAGAGGTGAAGCTTCCTGAAATTAGCTACACAACATCAACTGAAAAAGCAACAGATAAATTAAAACTACGTGTAGAAGACACATCAGTGAACCCATTATACGCGGCAAAAGTAGTGAAAAATGTAAAAGTAGCAGAGTCGCCACTTTGGTTACAACATTATTTAATGGCGTCTGGCGTACGTCCACACAATAACGTAGTAGACATTACGAACTATATTTTAATGGAGTATGGCCAACCACTGCATGCATTCGATTACGACAAGCTAGCAACAGGTGAAATCGTGACACGTCATGCAACAGAAGGCGAAAAAGTGACAACGTTAGATGACCAAGAGCGCACATTAGTAGCACATAACTATGTCATTACAAATGGCAAAGAGCCAGTTGCGGTAGCTGGTGTAATGGGTGGAGCAAACTCAGAAGTATCAGAATCAACAACAACGGTTGTCATTGAGTCGGCATACTTTGCAGGTTCTTCTGTTCGTCGTACATCAAAAGATTTAGGTTTACGTTCTGATTCATCTGCTCGTTTTGAAAAAGGCGTAGACACAAACCGTGTACTTCCTGCTGCTGAACGCGCAGCACAGTTACTTGCAGAACTTGCAGGTGGTGAAGTGCTAGAAGGAACAGTACTTGTAGATGAATTAGATAAAACACCAGCTCGCGTTGTTGTATCACCTGATTTCGTGAATGCACGTCTTGGGATGAAGATTTCGCTGGAAGATATGCTATCGATTTTACATCGTCTAAAATTCGATGTAGAAGCGGCAAATGGCATGCTTATTATTGACGTACCAACACGTCGCGGAGATATTAAAATTGAAGAAGATATCGTAGAAGAAATCGCACGTATGTATGGGTACGATGAAATCCCAATCACATTACCAGCATCTGATGTGGTCGGCGGTTTAACAGCATATCAAGCAAAACGTCGTATTGTGCGTAGTGTAATGGAAGGTGCTGGTTTATACCAAGCGGTGACATATTCCCTTACTTCTGCGGAAGCGTCACAAAAATTTGCGTTAAAAGCAGAAGAAACAACAAAGTTATTAATGCCAATTTCCGAAGAGCGTTCTACATTACGCCAAAGCTTAATCCCACACTTAGTGGAAGCGGCTGCATACAATGTAGCACGTCAAATTGATTCGGTTGCATTATATGAAATCGGTTCTGTATTCCTTGGTCAAACAGCGGATGAATTACCACTTGAAGAAGAACATTTAGCGCTTGTTTTAACAGGTAAATGGACGGATCATGCATGGCAAGGTGAAAAGAAAAATGTTGATTTCTTTGTGGCGAAAGGAATCATTGAAGCAGTAGTGACAAAGCTTGGCTTAACAGATCGTATTTCTTACGTAAAAACTACTATTGATGGCTTACATCCAGGACGTACAGCACATGTGCTACTTGATGGAGAAGTAATCGGTTTAATCGGTCAGTTACACCCAGCAGAACAGAAAAAAGCAGGTGTGAAAGAAACATATGTAGCGGAACTAAACTTACTAGCTATTTTAAGTGCCGCAACAGGAGAATTAGTGTACACACCTGTTCCACGTTTCCCAGCGATGACACGTGATATTGCATTAGAGCTTGACCGTACAATGCCAGCTGGCGAAATCGTATCGATTATTAAAGGTGCAGGTACAAAACTGTTAAAAGATGTGAAAGTGTTCGACGTTTACGAAGGGGAGAAAATGGCAGCAGGCAAAAAATCAGTTGCTTTCTCCTTAACTTATTTCGATCCAGAACGTACGTTAACAGATGAAGAAGTAGTAGCAGCACATAACAAAGTGTTAAAAGCATTAGCTACAGCAGGCGCAGAAGTACGCTAAGACAGAATATACAGTATTAGGCATGCTCTTTTATAGGGCATGCCTTTTCATTTACGATTTTGTGCAGATAGGGAAACATCACTCAAATGAGGTTGTTATTCTTAAATGAATATATTATCATAAAGACAAATGAATAGTACCCACAGGAGGGGCCGAGGTAGTCGGCTGAGATTGTGCACACAACTGCACTGACTCTTTGAACCTGTAAGTTAGTACTTGCGTAGGAATGTGGATAGAAACCGACTTCAAAGCGATGTCAGGCTCTGTCCTGATATCGTTTTTTTTTTCACTCGCGTTGATTTAGTGGGAAGTATCGGTGAATGTTAATGTGATCAAAAAACCTAATATGAAAGTGAGATTAAACAATATGAGTTTACAACAGATTCGTGTTAAACAGCCACTTGTATTATGTATGACAAATACAGTAGCAGCTAATTTTACAGCGAATGGTTTATTAGCAGTAGGAGCTTCGCCGCTTATGTCTGAGGCGGTGCAAGATGCGGAGCAATTAGTTGGAATCGCTAATGCGGTACTCCTTAATATTGGGACAGTACATGATGCTTCATTTCAAGCGATGTTAGCAGCGGGTAAGGCAGCAAATGACAAGGGAATTCCTGTTGTATTAGATCCAGTGGGTGTTGGCGCATCAGAGTATCGCCAGCGTGCCGTAGAAAAGATTTTAGAAGATGTAAAAGTGGCATGCATTCGCTGTAATGTAGGTGAACTAGCGGCACTTGCTGGCGTGCACTGGGAAACAAGAGGTGTTGATAGCGGCGAAGGAGAAATGGATGTGATCGAAGTTGCTCGTTTAACGGCAAAAGCGTACAATACAATTGTTTTTGTGACAGGCTATACAGATGTTTTGACAGATGGGGTTCATGTAGTCGAAGTGACAGGTGGACATGAAAAAATTACAAATGTCACAGCGACAGGGTGTTTACTGAGTGCATTAACAGCAGCAGTTTGTTCATTGGAGGGAGATCGTCTACAGCAGTTACAGGCGTTAGCAGCTGATTACCAACAAGTAGCTGAGCAAGCTTGCCAATACGGAATTGGTACAGTACAAGTAGAAATACTAAACGCACTCGAACGATTATCAATGGAGGCGAAATCATGAATATTGTCATGACCATTGCCGGCTCAGATTCAGGTGGCGGGGCAGGCATTCAGGCAGATTTAAAAACGTTTCAGGAATTAGGCGTTTTTGGTACGACGGCTATTACCGCACTTACCGCGCAAAATACGCTAGGGGTACAAGGCATTTCACCTGTAGAGCCGGATTTCGTAGTACAACAAATACTGGCTGTTTTTCGTGATATGCCAGTGAAAGCGATTAAAACGGGTATGTTATTTTCAGCTGAAATTATTTCGGCCGTTGCCGACGTACTGAGTGAAAAGGATGTACAGCTTGTCATTGATCCGGTCATGATTGCTAAAGGTGGCGCAACACTTTTACAGCAAGCGGCCATTGAAGCAATGAAAACAAAATTATTGCCACTTGCAACAGTCGTGACACCGAATATTCCAGAAGCGGAAGTGTTAAGTAGCGTGACAATTGAAACGTCGGAGGATATTGAAAAAGCAGCACAAGTCATATTAGGCTATGGCGTACAATGTGTTGTCATGAAAGGTGGCCATTTAGCTGGTGACACTGCCGAGGATACGATTTATTTTGCAGATGGGTCATCATTTGTCATGCAAAGTGAGCGTATTCAAACGAACCAGACACATGGGACAGGCTGTACATTTTCAGCTGCATTAACCGCCTTTTTAGGGCAGGGATATGACATGAAAACAGCCATTATCGAAGCAAAGAAATTTGTCCAACTGGCGATTCAAAATCCACTGAATATTGGTCACGGACACGGACCGACGAATCATTTTGCGTATAAACAGCAACAGGGGCAAGTCGAGGTGAGAGTCATTGAAGCGTGAACAACTAAGCGTGTATTTTATTATGGGGACACAAAATGTCAAACATAGACAACCTTTACGTGTATTAGAAGAAGCATTGCAAGCAGGTGTGACGATGTTTCAGTTTCGTGAAAAGGGTGACGGGGCATTAACTGGTGAGGCATACGAACAATTTGCTAAAGATTGTCAAGCGCTTTGTCAACAATACAACGTACCATTTATCGTGAATGATGACGTGGAACTAGCATTGAAACTACAAGCAGATGGTGTACACGTAGGGCAGGAAGATGAAGCAGTAATGACAGTGAAAGAACGGATAGGCGATATGATTTTCGGTGTCTCTGTGCATACGATGGAAGAGCTAGAAGTAGCACTAGCAAATGGTGCAACATATGTCGGCATTGGGCCCATCTTTGCGACGAAATCAAAAGATGATGCTAAAACACCTGCTGGAACCCATTTTTTGCGACAGGTTACAGAAACGTATCCACATTTATGGACAGTTGCAATCGGTGGTATTACAGAACAAAATGCTTGGGAGCCCCTTCAGGCAGGCACAGATGGTGTAGCGGTTATTTCTACCATTTGTGAAAGTGAATGCATTGCTAAAACGGTTCAAAACTTAAAAATTAAGAAATAAATGACGAAAAAGCGACACAATTGTCGCTTTTTCTTGTTCTATTTATAGACGAGGATGTTTTCCCTCCTATACAATTAAACTGTGAGTCTTATTTATATGAAGGGAGGCATCGTTTTGGCGTTTCATCCAATTAAACTATTACGTATAACAGGCATTTTAGATGGAATCTCGCTTTTAGTTCTATTATGTATTGCGATGCCATTAAAATATTTCGCAGATTTTCCACTCGCTGTGACCATTACAGGTGCACTACATGGTGGCATTTTTATAGCATATGTTATAGCAATTGCTTATGCGCAATTACGCGTTCAATGGAATATAGGATGGTCGCTCTTGGCGCTCGTTGTAGCATTTATTCCAACAGGAAATTTTCTATTTGATTTTTATGTGAAAAAAAGACAAAACCTATATACACTCAAGCCGTTTCGTAAGTCATGGCTTGTGTATCTCATTGTGTTCTTTACGTTTATTGATTTATTCACACAGCTACCGGTTATGAGTACCTTTGCGACATCAGTTGGCGCAAGTGCGATGGTAGCGGGCTTTGTCGTCGGTATGTATTCACTCACAAATACATTTGGTAATATTTTATCAGGTATATTTACAGATCGGTACGGTGCGTTTCGTCTGCTAGTGATTGGTTTACTGACAACAAGTTTTTCATTAGCCCTATATAATCTAGTCGATAATTCGACAACACTCATTTTAGTACGCGTGATTCATGGATTTTTAGGGGGATTAATTGTACCGGCAGCTTTTACATTACTAGCGAATATGACGAAGGAAGAAAAGCAAGGTAGTCAAAGTGCCATTACAGGTTCGTTTGTCGGCATTGCAGCCATTATTGGACCGGCATATAGCGGGATTATGGCAAGCCGAACTTCGGTACCATTTGTATTTACAACAGTAGCGATTGCCGGTGTTGTTTTAGCGGTGTTAACATTTATGTTCTTAAAAATGTCGCCATCTACAAAGAAGGCGCAAAAAACAAAAGCGCCATTCCACTTTAATAAAGGCGTTGTACAGGCATATGCAGGTGCATTTCTCCTGATGTTTTCACAAGGGGCACTTGCGTATTTATTGCCATTACATGTGGAGAGTTTAGGCTATAGCTCTCGCTTAAGTGGGACACTGATGAGCATGTTTGGTATCGTGGCGGTGCTTATTTTTGTGTTACCAACGAATCGTTTATTTGATAAAATCTCCCCTGTGTATAGTTTAGTATTTGGGCTTTTATGTATGGGTGGAAGCCAAATTTTAATTGGTCAATTATCAACGCAAGGCACACTTTACGGTGGACTTGCTTTATACGGTTGTGGTTTTGCGTTTTTATTCCCGGCAATTAATACATTGCTCGTACATGCCACAGCACCTGAAATGCGCGGGAAAGCATACGGTTATTTCTATGCCTTCTTTTCCCTCGGAGTTGTAGTAGGCTCATCTGGTTTAGGTGTATTACCATTTACAATTACGGGGAATTTTATCGTCACAGGTGTATTGCTCATTTCATTCTCAGCAATTGTGTTGATGACGGTGCTTTTCGCGAGAAACAGTTCAAAAACAGTACATGTGTAAAAGGCGGGCTATATGCTCGCCTTTTTCTTATGTAAAACAAATATTAATGCTCGCTATTTTCAACTTGTTTTACTCGTTTGAATATGCCATATAGCGCACCTATGATAGCTGTTAATGTATGAATAGCAGCAAATGTATAAAAATTAAGATAGATTTTATTCGTATACTCATTCAGCTTTGGGAAGCCGTAAATGGAAGAATAACTTTCTTTTTCTGTCCCACCAAGTGAGGTATAAATATTATTTTTATAATCAATAGCGAAATAAGTAAACGCAATCAAGAGTGCAATCCCGCCAATAATAAAGCAATTTCGTAAAATCCGGTCCTGAGCGTGACGAGAAATTTCTGTGAAATATCGAAGTGTTGTCAACAAACTAAGTACAATAAATGGGGTAACGAGTGTAATACCGACAGCTCCTAAATTACCGCTAGTTGTACTAATATCATTTGCCTTTAACGTGAAAAAATGCTCAATAACGAGAACACCGACCAATGAAATCCCGATACTAATGAGCCAACTTAAACGTAACATACAAATTCCTCCTTACTTGTACCACTATACATGGCTCCGAATGAATGCACAATGTACTAGTTTAATGTGGAATAAACATTGTAAATATAAGGAAAAGTAATTATAATAATATTGAAATATTTAACTTATGATAAGTAGATTCACAAACGGATATTACTATTTCAATAATCGTTGCTTTTCGCTTTTCCTGTAGAAGTCTTGTGTTCTCGTTACAAGCAATTATTGTTAAAGAAATAGAAAGGGGTACTTGTAATTTATTCATTTCAAAGTAGAGCGAGGTGAAATGTTTAATTAGGATACTAAACACCTGGTTAAACGTAGCTAATGGATCAATCGAAGAAAAAGCGTAGAAAAACATCAATTAATATGAAGCTTGGTTTTGCATTATTAATTGCTTTATTAATTCCTACTTTGTTAATTGCATTGACATCGTATAATTCAGCGAAATCAGAAATTGAAAACCAAATTCAAGCGAGTGCATTTCAAAGTGTATCCACAGTAGATGCTTTCATTAATAAGCATGTGGAACCGATTGTTAATGATGTCGATTATTTTGCTGGACGCATGAATCAGGGAGCTTGGCAAGCAGAGGATTGGACACCGATTTTAACCGATTTAGCTCAATATTTTGAAACAAGTGAGGGGATTGTTTCATCTTTTATTGGAACAGTGGATGGGGATATGATTCAACAGCCAGACTTAGGCTTAATGAATAATCCCGATTTTGATCCGCGTACACGTCCCTGGTATCAAAATGCAGAAGCGAATCCTGGTCAAGTGATTGTGTCAGATCCACACCAATCTGCTTCTACAGGAGATTGGGTTGTAACCATTTCCAAGCAGTTAGCGGATGGAAGTGGTGTATTTGCAGCGAATTTAGGGATGGATGAATTATATACACTCATTAGTACAATTAAAGTTGGTGAGACTGGTTATCCGTTTTTAATGACAGAGGGGAAGGTCATGATTGCCCACCCAGCGATTGAGGGTGGTACAGATGTTTCTGAAGAACCTTGGGCGGAAAAAACGGTGACAACGAACGACGATACATTTGATTATGAGTTTGAAGGCACGGATAAACAAATGTTTGTACATACGAATGCATTAACAGGTTGGAAAATTGGCGGAACGATGTTTAAGCGTGAAATTACAGAAGCGACAAGTCCAATTTTAAAAACAACAGCACTTGTTGTTGTAGTAGCGCTTGCGATTTTAGGTGTTTTCATCATAGTGATTATTCGTTCGATTACAAAGCCATTAAAAGAAATAACAGATGCAGCAGCTGTTATGAGTTCTGGTGATTTGCGAACAAAGTTATCGATCAATAAGCGTGATGAAATCGGTGTACTGAGTAAGTCATTTCAAAAAATGGCTGACATGCTATCTTCGATCATTTCACATATCCATAATAAATCAGCTGTAATTTCATCATCTTCTGAAGAGTTAACAGCAACTTTAATGGAAAGCAGTCGTGCAACAGAACAAATTTCAGCAGCGATGAACGATGTACAGGAAGGCTTAGCAAATCAAACAATGAAACTAAGCCAAAGTTTTGAGTCGCTAAAAAATGTATCGGATGATATTCATGAGATTTCTGAAAATACAACACAGGTGACATTAAAGGCACAGCAAGCTGAAAAAACAGCGGATATTGGTCATGATATTGTCATTTCCACTCAAAATCAAATGGCAACAATTGAAGGAACATTTAATGCGCTATCTAGTGATATTGAGACAGTTAATAACTATGCAAATGAAATTAACGAGATTGTCAATGTAATTACATCGATTTCAGATCAAACGAATTTATTAGCATTAAATGCGGCGATTGAAGCTGCTCGTGCTGGCGAAGCAGGGAAAGGCTTTGCAGTTGTAGCGGATGAAGTGCGTAAATTAGCTGAGCAAACAAACAACTCATCCATTCAAGTAAAAGAAATTATTACATCCATTCAACGCGAATCTTCAAAATCAGTTGAATCGATGAATACGAGCTTAAATGAGGTTAAAAAAGGTTTAGAAATGTTTGCACAAACAGAGACAAACTTTTTAGAAGTGAAATCATTTATCGAGGAAATTACCGATCAGCTTGAAGCAGTCCAAATACGTGCCCAAAAAATTGCTACGAATAGTGAGCAAGTTGTTTCAGATATGCAAGTAGTTGAACGTATTTCAACTGAATCCAAATCACAGCTTGAAACAGTATCGGTAGCAGCAGAGGAACAATTATGCTCGATGGAAGAAATTTCAGCAACAGCAGAAGCACTTGAATCCATCGTTGAAGATTTACTAGAAGAAGTGCGTTTATTTAAAGTGAATTAATCTTTTGTTCAAAGTGTAAATGTGCTCTTGATGAGAGTCTTATTATTTGGTGTGTATCAGTAGTCAATGCACTATACAGTCTGCATAAAAAGTATGGATATTTGTAAAGATGGGACATCAGCTTGCTTTATTTTGAAGCAAGCTGATGTTTTTTTATTCATTTTCGCATGATAATTTTTTGAATTCACAAAATAATAGTTAAAACACATAATAATCACCTTTGGAATACGATGTATTAATGGTTCATCATAGAAAATTTATAAGGCTAGAGGTAAAGTATATGAAAAAAATGGTTATTACATTGCTGTTCGTTGCTACGGTGCTGACAGGTTGTTATAAACAGTCGATAATAGAAAAAGAAGTGGAACAGCAAGTGGTGGAACGTGAAGAGCAGGTCGAACAACACGTTTCCTATATTACCGAGCAAGTCGAGGAAACAAAGCCACCAACCATTAACTTGATTGATCCTAACACATCGAAAGTGATACAAACCTTATCACCACTTGAATTAGGCTATGAAATGGACATCGCAGAATATATAAAAAAAGTGGAACAGCTTGTGATGGAGTTGGCAAGGGGAACAGAGACGACGGTTGGGTATGATCAAAAAATGGTATTAGATAAATTTGATGACAATGGACAAATTATTAAAGGACAGCCAAAGATTGTGTTAAAGGAAAGTGAGTTAATAGAGAGAATAATGGAAGTTTCGTCAATTGGTGGAGATATTTATTTGCCCCTTTTAGTGACGGAGAGTAGTTACTTGGTTGAAGATGCGTATCAATTAAATGATACACTCGTCGCTTCTTATACAACCTACTTTAAACCGGGTCAAAGTGGAAGAAATAAAAATATTGAACTGTCAGCTGAAGCGATCAATAATGTGATTGTTGGTGGTGGGGACTATTTTTCCTTTAATATGATGGTTGGACCAAGAACAAAGGAAAGAGGCTATCAACCAGCCCCTGAAATTATTAAAGGGGAAATTGTCATGGGAATTGGCGGTGGGATTTGTCAAACATCTTCTACGTTATTTAATGCAGTAGATCAACTACCCGTGACGATTGTAGAAAGGCATCACCATTCATTAGATATTGGCTATGTACCAAAAGGCAGAGACGCGACAGTCGCATACGGTGTATTAGATTTTACGTTTCAAAATACAAGCGGTGTCCCTTTTTTAATAAAAACCATGTACGGGAATGGATTTCTAAGAATAGAGGTCAGGACTTCCGAAGAATTTGAAGTTATTTTAAAAGCAGTTTAATTGAATCAATTTCATAAATCATCTTTTTTAAGAGCTTAGACTGCTCCTGTTTCAAAACTTGTGTTTTTTTAAAATTA
>NZ_JBYQFK010000029.1:0-13556 GCF_057837305.1 Lysinibacillus sp. RU7
AACTAAAGCAGTGAAAACAGGTGATGCCGTCTACTGTGGAACGGTTGAAAAAGCTTAAGTTTACAGCTATGGGCTGAAGCCATGCCCGTGGAAAGCGAGCCGAATGGAGCGGAAATCAACGTTTCACACGATTCTATTAACAATAAAAGGTAAAACAACACACTTGACATATTTTATAATTATATTTTTATTATACCAAATCTCAAGAATATTTTTATTTATTTTACCAACTGATATGATCAATTAAGAACATAAATTATTATAGAACCAACTTTAAAAGCATATAAAAAACCCCCTCTTATAATATTTTCAAAATAGATAAGAGGGAGTTCTTACTTTGTGAATTGGTTGCGAATTACACTACTTTATACAGTACGATTTAAAACCTGTATTTTTCTTTCATTTTATCGTGCCAGTTTCGCAAATACTTTATGGAATGCTTCCACTGTTTTTGCAATATGTTCTTCTGTATGGGCTGTAGAAATAAATAATCCTTCAAATTGTGAAGGTGGAAGGAAAATGCCTTCCTCCGCCATTAATTTAAAGTACTCTGCAAACAGTTCTAAATCAGATGTTTTTGCTGATTCGAAATCAACTACCGCTTCATTTGTAAAGAAGAAGCCAATCATCGACCCTGCACGGTTTACCGTGTGCGGAATATTGTATTTTGTTGCGGCCTCGCGGAAACCTGCTTCTAATTGATCCCCTAGCTTTTTGAAATACTCGTAAGAATCTGTATTTAAACGAGACAGTGTTTCATAACCTGCAGTCATCGCAAGTGGATTCCCTGATAAAGTACCTGCTTGATAAATCGGACCTGCTGGCGCGATTTTTTCCATAATTTCACGCTTACCACCGAAAGCACCTACAGGTAGACCACCGCCGATTACTTTTCCTAACGTTGTTAAATCTGGACGCACACCAAAGTACTCTTGTGCACAGCCATAGTCTACACGGAAGCCAGTCATTACCTCATCAAAAATTAACACTGTACCGTTGTCTTCCGTTAGCTTACGTAAGCCTTCTAAGAAGCCCGGTTGTGGCGGTACAACGCCCATATTCCCAGCTACTGGCTCTAAAATAACGGCCGCTAAATCATCACCATATTTTTCGAATACTACTTTCGCTGATTCTAAATCGTTATATGCGACCGTTAACGTATTTTTCGCAATATCTGCAGGAACCCCTGGAGAATCTGGTAAGCCAAGTGTTGCTACACCTGAGCCTGCTTTAATTAATAAAGAGTCGCCATGTCCATGGTAAGAGCCTTCAAATTTTAAAATTTTGTCACGCCCTGTATAGCCGCGTGCTAAACGAAGAGCCGACATCGTTGCTTCCGTACCAGATGAAACGAAACGGATCATTTCAATCGATGGTAGGCGGTCCATTACTAATTTCGCTAATTTATTTTCCGAAAGAGTTGGTGCACCAAATGAAGCCCCTTTAGCTGCTTGTGTGGCAATCGCTTCTACTACTTCAGGATGTGTATGACCTAAAATTAGTGGTCCCCAAGATAATACATAGTCAATATACTCATTGCCATCGATATCTTTAATAATCGCACCATGACCCGATTCCATGAAAATCGGATCCATATTTACCGATTTGAATGCACGTACCGGTGAGTTTACGCCACCAGGCATTAAATTAATTGCTTCAGAAAATGCTTGCTTTGACTTTTCATATGAACGCATATTATTTTTCCTCCAACCAACGTGCCACGTCTTTTGCATGGTACGTAATAATTAAATCAGAACCCGCGCGTTTCATGCCTAATAATGTTTCCATAACAACAGCTTTCTCATCAATCCAGCCATTTTGCGCGGCTGCTTTCACCATCGCATACTCACCCGATACATTGTACGCCACAACTGGTACAGGGAAATTATTTTTCACATCGCGAATAATATCCATATACGCAAGCGCTGGCTTCACGATTAAGAAATCCGCGCCTTCTTCTACGTCAGATGTTGCTTCACGAATTGCTTCTAGACGGTTCGAAGGGTCCATTTGATACGTTTTGCGATCCCCAAATTGCGGCGCACCATCCGCTGCATCACGGAACGGTCCGTAGTAGCTAGATGCATATTTGACGGCATAAGACATGATCGGAATATGCTCAAACCCCACTGCGTCAAGTCCCGCACGAATCGCTGTCACAAATCCATCCATCATATTTGATGGTGCAATAATATCTGCTCCTGCCTCAGCTTGTGAAATAGCTGTTTGCGCTAATAAGTTTAATGAAGGGTCGTTTAAAATTTCTTCCCCTTCTACGACACCGCAATGACCATGATCTGTATATTCACATAAACATGTATCTGCTACAACAAGCAACTGTGGGTGACGCTCTTTTGTAAAGCGTGTTGCTTTTTGAATAATTCCGTGATCATGATATGCACCTGAACCAACTGCATCTTTTTCTGCTGGCAAACCGAATAAAATGACTGCTTTAATTCCTAAAGCAACCACTTCATCCAGCTCTGCTCCTAAGTGATCTAAAGATAGCTGGAATACGCCTGGCATAGATGATACTTCATTACGTACCCCTTCGCCTTCAGCAACGAAAATTGGATAAATCAAATCTTCTTTGTGTAAATAAGTTTCTTTCACTAATGCACGCATACTCGCATTTTGACGTAAGCGGCGATGACGTTGGAAATATAAATCTGTCATGATGACTCCTCCAATAAAATGATTTCCTCTACTACAGCTTGCATCGTATACACTTTCGGTTGGACATATACTGCTACGCCTAATCTTTCGAGAGCATCAGCTGTAATATGGCCAATTGCTGCGGCACGAATGCGCGACCAGCCAACAATCGGCGCGATATGTTTGGCAAATACATCTACAGCAGAAGGACTGGCAAAAATAACGATAGTCTGCTCACGCTCTAACAGCTCAATAAACGGTTTAATAGTAGCTTCATTCGTACACGTTTCATAAACCGTCCATTCTGTTACGTTAGGCACACCTTCGTGAATCGTTTGTTTTGCTAAACTCCCTCGGATAAACAGTTTACGTTCTGACGCCTTCGATACCTGCGGAAATTCCTTTATAAACACATCCGCACTAAAAATAGAAGGCATAAAATCAACATGTAGTCCATACTTCTCAAGAAGCTCTGTTGTTTTCGTACCGACAGAAGCAACTTTACAACGGAGCCCCTGTATATTTATTTCTGCCCGTTGACACTTCTCCATAAAGGCTTGTACCGCATTTTGGCTCGTAAAAATTAGCCAATCATAGCTATGTAATGAAGCTAATTGATGAGCATCATTTGGTGAATGATACTCCTGTGTTTTAATGAGAGGAAAAACCGCACATAACCCGCCGTTTTCCTCAATGAATTGTTTGACACCAAGCGTCGGAAGTGAGCCTGTCAACACAATCGTTTGTCCTTCTAAACGATTACTCGGCATCTAACTCAGCCTTTACGCGCTGAATCAAGTCATAAGCTCCTTGCTCCGTTAAACGTTTCGCTACTTCCTTACCTACTGTCTCCGCATCTGTACCAGTTACTGTTTCCTGATAAGTCACTGAGGCATCTGGCGCTGCTACTAAGCCTGTTAATGTAATATTGTTGCCTTCTACTGTAGCATATCCTGCGATTGGCACTTGGCATCCACCATCCATTTCAGCAAGGAAAGTACGCTCTGCATGTGCTGTTTTCCAAGTAGTCGCATCTGTTAATTTCGCTAGCTCTGCCAGTAACTCCGCATCATCTGCGCGGCATTCAATACCAAGTGACCCTTGTGCTATCGCTGGTAAACAAAGTTCTGTATCTAAATATTCCGTTACGACATCCTCATTCCAACCAAGACGCTTTAAGCCTGCTGCTGCCAAAATGATCGCATCGTAATCTTCTGTTTTTAACTTATTTAAACGTGTATCCACATTACCACGAATCCATTTGATTTCTAAATCTGGACGGGCTGTAAGTAGCTGGGCACTACGACGAAGAGAACTTGTCCCAACAACCGCCCCTTTTGGTAGGTCCGCAAATTTCAAATTACCTTTTGAAATAAAGGCATCACGTGCATCTTCACGCGGCGGGATACAACCAATCACTAATCCTTCTGGCAGAATCGCTGGCATATCTTTCATCGAATGGACAGCAAAATCGATTTCTTTGTCATAAAGTGCTTGCTCAATTTCTTTTACAAATAACCCTTTTCCGCCTACTTTCGACAACTGTACATCTAAAATGCGGTCACCTTTTGTAACAATTTCTTTAATTTCAAATTCAAAAGGTACACCCGCCGCCTTTAGTTCATTAATGAACCAATTTGTCTGTGTTAATGCTAATTTACTTTTTCGCGAACCTACAATAATTTTTCTCAACATAATCCTACCTTTCCGCTAATACCATAAGTGGAAGTTCGATAATTTGTTGCCTAGGAAGAAGTTGATGACCGTTAATAAAAAGGCATACACGTGCACCCAAGCATACATTGTACCCACTAATTTTCCACTACGATGTAATAATAAAATAATTAAATATAGAACCGTAATAACAAAAGAACCAATAATTTTAATGTCAAATACGGATAATCCATCCAATGTCATCAATGCCCATTCTAACCCTAAAATAAGACTAATGAAAAGTAAAGGCACTCCGACAAGTGTCGAATTATTCATCCAACTTGTCGTTTGCTGTAAAGATGGTAATCTCGTCCAAATGGTGCTTGATCCCACTTTCTTTTCCTTTAAAATACGATATAAAATTAAATATAATATTGCAAAGACAAAAGTAAGTGAAAATGCCGCATAGGACATAATGGCAAATGAAATATGAATAAAGAGCATTTCCGATACGAGAGACTCTCCTACCATTGGCTGTGCTTTTTCAGCTGGTGCAAACAAATGAATCGTTACAAACACAAAGCTTAGTACATTGACAAAAAATACAGGCATATCAACGCGTGCAATGCAGTGAAGTGCAATCGATAATGTTGTGAGAAGCCATGCATAGAAGTAGATCCCTTCAAATAACGATAAAATTGGAAAACGCTTTAGTTCTATTATAAATAATACGAAGAAAATCGTTTGCATCGTCCAAGCAACACAGACGAACCAAAACGCGATACGCCTCGCTTTTACATATTTATATAAATAATCCATAAAATAAAAAACAATTCCTACTGCATATAAAATGACCATGACTTCATAAAGTCGAATCATCATTGTTTCTGTCATTGGCAACCCTTCTTTTTAATTAGAAGCTTTTATGCTGATTTTACTAACACTTCAACTTCGGACAATGGAAGCGAAGAAAAAGCGCTTTGTAACTGTATTTTACCATACAGTTACGAAAACGCTTGTAAAAAATTAAATGTTATTTAAAAGGAGAGATGCGGCTTGATGGACATGTCGGTTGAAGCAGCTTTTGCGCGTTCCTTTTCTAGTTGTGTTTGCATCGCTACTTCTTCCTGCACCGCTTGCTCAATGCCGAAAATTTGCTGGAATAGTTGTAAATCACTGCTCGCTTGTGATGAATTCGCTAATTCCTTTGCTTGTAAAATCGGCTCCTTTAATAGCTGATTAATAATGGATTTCGTATGCTTGTTTAAAATTTTTCGTTCGCGCTCTGTTAAATTTGGCATTTTGTTTTCAATACTTGCCATTGTTTCTTCCTGAATGCGATTTGCTTTTTGACGTAAAGCTGTTAGTACCGGTACTACGCCTAATGTTGCAAACCATTCTTTAAATTGCACAATTTCTGTATCAATCATATCCATAATTTGTGTTGCTGCTTTTTCTCGCTCTGCCAAGTTTGCATTCACAATACCTTGTAAATCATCGATATCATATAAAAATACATTCGGTAGCTCACCAATTTTCGGATCTAAATCACGTGGCACCGCAATATCAACCATAAACAACGGATCCCCTTTACGGAGACGTGACACATATTTCATCAACTCATAGTCAATGACATATTCTGTTGCCCCTGTAGAGCTGATTAAAATATCGGCTTCTAATAATGTACATTGTAGCTCGTCCATTGACTTAGCTTTCCCTTCAAATTTCGTCGCCAAATCCTGTGCTTTTTCAAATGTACGATTAATCACTGTTACTTTCCCAACACCGCTACCATAAAGATTTTGAATCGCTAGCTCACCCATTTTTCCAGCACCTAAAATCGCTACATGCTTGCGCTGTAGGGAGCCGAAAATCTTTTTCGCAAGTTCTACCGCTGCATATGATACGGACACAGCATTTTCACCGATTGCTGTTTCGTTATGCGCACGTTTTGCAAATGTCACAGCTTGTTTAAAGAGCTGATTATAAACAGTACCTGTTGTACCTAACTCTTGCCCTTGTAGGAAGCTTTTCTTTACTTGTCCTAAAATTTGCGTTTCTCCTAAAACCATTGAGTCAATGCCCGCTGTCACACGGAATAAATGGTTTAAAGAAGCATCATCTTGGCGGATAAATAAATGGTCTTCAAACTGTTCTAGCGAAATGTTAAACCAGTTCGCTAAAAACTTTTTAATGAAGTGACGCCCTGTATGTAATTGGTCAACAACAGCATAAATTTCAGTACGGTTGCATGTTGAGACAATTACATTTTCCAAAATACTTTTTTCATTTTGTAGCGCTTGCATAGCATTCGGCAAATCACTCTCAATAAACGACAGCTTTTCACGAATTTCAACAGGCGCAGTTTTATAATTTAAGCCCACGACCAATGTATGCATGAACCTTACACCTCACACGTTCTAATTCACAATACCCATTGTAACATAAATAAAGCATTATTCACGCTAAAGTTTGTGAACATGCTATGACTCAGTCTTCTTACATTAGAATTATTATAATCTAAGTGTACCAAAAGTTATAGTATATTTCAATAAATGATTACTTTTTTCTTAAAATTATTAGTATTATGTAAAAACTCCAACAACATATACGTTGTTGGAGTAAAATTTTTATTGGATTTTAACTTTTTCCGACGTTAGTAAGTTCCCTGCTTTATCGTATGCCAAGAATTCCACTTCCTCATAAATGCTGAAGTTATGAATTTTGCGAATATCATGCTCCAGTTCAAACAGATTTAACCCAATATATTTTAAATCTAATTCTACCTCACCATAAACAGAGTAGAATTTAACTTTCACCTTTTCTACATTGCCACAGTTCGCTTCTGCTTCAATAAACAAATACGTACGTCCAATTGTCACATCTGTCTGTTGGAATGAGTCGAAGTTTGGTGGACAAACTTCTGTATAATTTATACATAACGATTTCATCAATGAATTATAAATGTTCGTGATATTGTTAATGTTTGATAGGTGGAAATACGCACCTTCCGTTTGGTTCGCGATATCTTTTAGTGTCGTTGAATTAATATCTTTCGATGGACCCACTGCAATTGTATAGATTTTAATCTTATTTTCTTTAGCAAATGCAATAATATCTCCCTTGATTGTTGAGGAGAAGTTTCCATCTGTTACAATAATAAGCGCTTTCGGAATATTCCCTATCGCTTCTTCTTTTTTCAAATACGGTTTTAATGCGTCAAACCCTTTTACAAGGCTTGTCCCTCCACCTCGATACTTATAATCAAATATCGAATCGGAAGGCGTAAGTGGCATGCCTTCTGAAGCAAAGCGACTTTTCGTATTAAAACCAAACGCATAGGTCGGATCAATTTCTAATTGATTTATTAATTTTGTTGTTTCGGTATTGATAATATTATATGGATCTGCTTTTTTCATTGAGCCTGATTCATCGACTAAAACACCTAATGTTTGAGCACGATTACAAGAATCTAGCGCATTCAGTGGTGGATGGGCGATAATTTCCTTTTCAACCACTTTGCCTTCTAACCCTTTTAATAGCTTTTCATAACGAGAGTCCGTTTCAGGGCTAAACGTGACTTTTGCCGTTGATTTGCCATATGTTACACCTTCAAAGTAAGCGATCGCCTGCCCAGCCCCTTCACTACCAGATGCGCCACTACGGTTAAATGGTACGGTCTTCTTTTTACCGTTATATTCAATCGTTACTTGCCCACGGTAATTTTTAATAATTTGCCCACCTGGTGCAACGAGTGTGACAGCAATTTTCGTATACCTTGCCATATCTCCCGGGCGTTGTGCTGCCTCTTCATCCGCTTTCGTCTGGTCTGCTAGTTCTGCAAGCGCCATAATACCATTTATAACACTGCGCAGCTCTTTATAGCTTGAATTTTGAATTTCTGCTTCTGAAATGCCTTGTGCAATCGCTTGTGCTGATTTCACACTTTTATAATCTGCCATTGAAAAGTCAGAAATTTTATCTGGCAGTAGTTTATATAAATATAATAGCACGGCATATTCCTGTGGCTCATTACTACCAAATTTACTCGTATACTCATTCGGAATATAGCTAAACGGAATATTGTAAGCAGCATTACCATTTTCATCTATATAATAATCCAGTTGAATTGTACCTGTTCCACTATTATCTAATAGATCATTTACAATACGCTCAAACATTTGCTCGGAAATTTCACGTTGCGCTAGTGTTAATTTAGCATATTTATACTGCGGTTTTATAGCAACCGATTGTACATTTAGCGTGCCATCATCATTAATGCTCGATACCGTGATAGGACCTTGTTTCATCACATTTTCTGGATATGCAGGGGCTGACTGATCTTGACCATTATTCCCGCCACCAACATTTTCTTTTCCATCAAATACTTCATATGTCACACGTAATTCTGGCTCAACAATATATTCAATCGGTACTTTAATTTGCGAATTCTTAAATGAAGAAAAGTTAGAACCCGCTGTCGCATCCGCTAATTCAACAAGTATATTATCCTTTAAACTTTTTGTCATACGCGGCGCACGGTAGAAGAAGTTTAACTCTCCACCATCCGATTCAGCAACCGCTGTCGACTGACCATTTGGTGATGTCATAGCAGTTGGCGCTTGGAAGATTTCTTTTGGATCATATTTTAAGCCTTGCTTTTTATCAATTCCAAACTCAATACTTGTAAAATATTCTGAAGAAATCTTAAATTTCAACGATTGATCGTAAGGAACTGTATTCCCATGGCTATCTTTAAACTTAATCGTGACTAATGTTGTATCGTAGCCATTCGCGTTTAATTTTTTCTTTTCGACCTCTACACTTTGAATTGGTTTTGTAGCGTTCGGTGTGTTAGGTGATACGTCACTCGGCTTCTGTTCTGGTTGCTCTAAGTCAACCCCAGTCCCTTGCGATGATACGAAGTTTAGCGGTAGCGTAACTTTTGAGTCGTCTTTACCCGTTGCCGCTGACTTTAACCCTTCCACTGCAAACTTCCCTTTTTGCATCATACGATATAAGAACACTGCAATATCTCCACGTGTTAGTTTACGTGTCGGACTATAGCCTTCATATGTTTTTTTACCGTTTGCCCCCGTCGTAATCTCACTTGTATATAAATACTGCACTGCATGTACTTCTGATAAATCAAGACCGCGCATCGCTGCATAGACAACAGCAAAATCACCGCGCGTTACTAAGTTATTTCGCTTCGCCTTGCTCAAAGCCCCTTGAAGAGGAATATTTAAATCAGCATAGTACAAATACGTCATATCTGTCGTTACTGAATGTTTGTAGTTTGCATCCAGCTTAGCAAACATCGAAAGCATTTCTGCCTCTGATATATTGCCATTCATATCAAACTTGTTACCTGTATAAAGCGATATGACACCATTATCAACAGCCCAATTAATCGCTGTATATTTCCCGTTAGATGTTGGTACATCTGAAATATTCGCTGCTTCTACTTGCGCGGCAAATGGTAACCACGTGGACAATAAAAGCATGAAACTTAGGAAAAGAGTAAATGTTTTCCGCATTTCTATTCCCCCCTAATATTCAAAGAATAAAATATCATCTCGATAGTTTTGTTTCAAATCATTTTCTAAATATTCTAAAACACGTTCAATAATGGCCGCCGCTTGCGCACGTGTTAATGTACCACCCGGGTTAAAGTAACCTTGTGACCCACTCATAATACCGAGCTGTGTAATGACATACACGCCATCACGCGCATAGTTTAAAATTTTATGATCATCTTTATAGGACGTTGTATAACCAGGATCTGGGGCTCTTCCTTCCATGCCAAGTGCACGCACGATAATTGCTGCTGCTTGTTGGCGTGTTAAGTTCCCTTCAGGATTAAAGGTCGTGGCATTGACCCCATTAATAACCCCTTTGTTATACGCAGCTACTAAATATTCATAGTTTGGACGCGTACGCTTCACATCTTTAAAAATAGTTGGTGCTGAATTTTTTTTCTTTGTTGTTCCCCCCACTTCTACCCGCAGGTCAATAGCTTTACCGATCGCTACCGCAAAGTCATAACGACTCATCGGTGTATTCGGTGAGAAGAAGTTAGCTTTGTCATCAAAAATCCCGAGTGAATATAGTTTATCAATACTTGGTTTTGCCCAATGAGCGGATAAGTCACGGAATTTTGGCACGATTAAACGTTCCACTTTTGGCATATATTCTGCATTAAATTCAATTGTGCCTGAGTCCTTTGGTAAGTCATACACATATTGTGAAATCGTATCTGATTCACTATTTACGGCATAACCCCCTTCAAAACTAGCTAAAGACCCTAAATTTTCCTCGTAATTTAGCGTACGAGATTTCGTATAGCTCACGCGGCTCGTGACAGTGCCGACCGTGTCATTTGGGTACTCAAATGTATATTCCATAATTTGTGTTTCCGCAGCACCCCAGAAATTTTCATAACTTGCATCTTTACCAGAACCATGCACCACAACGGTTTGCGTTTGACCGCCCTTGTATTTAATTTCATATGTTTTACGAACTACTGAATTCCCAGATGTATAATCTGATGCCGGACGCTTATCTGTAACATGGCTTTTCGACATTTGATAATCTTTTAATTCAATTGTTGCATCTTGGTACTTAATTTTTTCACTGTATTTTGTCACTTCACCCGTTGCTGTACTTTGACCAATGGCATCATAATTGCTGACATTGTACGTGTATGTAACGGTTCTATCTAATGTAGCTCCATTCGTACTATTCATTTTAATTTTATATGTTTCTGTAATTTTATCCTTTTTTTCAGAAACGGTTACTTTTATATCTTTACTCTTTGCCGTAAAATGCATTGGCTGCCCTAAAATAAACATATACTCCTCATATGTATACTCATTTTTTATACCACCCGTTAAATCAACAATTTCTGCGGATGATTTCATTGGATTGACTACGATTAATAGAAAGGCCATTAATAAAAATACTAAGCCTTGCTTTTTTAACATTGGTTCATCCCCTCTCCTTATAGAATAGTGGGGCATGTAGAGGGTTCTACATGCCCAAAATCTGATTATTCATTTACTAAAATAACTTGTGCATCAAAGGTATCATCTGTCAAAATGACCACACGATCATTCGGTTTTAGTTGGTCCACCGTGATGCGCTTGCGATCTTTAATGATTAATACTTGATTTAATTCAATACGATTCAGGCGCCCTGTATCTAACCATGCCCCTTCATACCACTGGCTTACATCTTTTACTTCCATTTCTGCCGTAGCATCAATACCATTTGAACCTGGATTTATTACATTCACCGACGCGATACGACCTGCTAATGTGACAGTTGGTTGTAATTTATCTTTCCCTACTAAATGAATAGCTTGCACATGACCATCTTTTACATAGAAGTAACCATACATCCCTTCACGCACTTCTAAATTGGTGACAAGTACGGAGTCAGAGCCACCAAAGCTACGTGTCACAACAGTAGAGTTACTAAACGACAACGTTTTCGCATCCTCTTCTTCGCGTACCCAAGCATGAGAGCCCGCTTCTAATTTTGTATAATCTGCAAGTTCCAGTAAATAGTTCGATTGCTCTACTAAAGAAAGTTGACCAAAATATAATTCATGTGTTGCTAAATTTGGTGATAAGAAGCTATCATTTGTAATATTGACAATATGCGTATAGTTGCTCTTCGTCACGCCATCCGTTAAGACAAATGCTGTTCCCCAAGTTATTAAAGTAGTCGGTTCCACTAGACGACCGTTGCGCACTAAAATGGAACCGTCATGGTAATACATTAAACCAAAGTTTTTCAAACGGAAGAACTTATTTGTTGTATCAACTGTTGTAATTTGGTCGTAGAATGTGCGCTCATTATCTTCTAGCACCACTATTTTTTCAATCAACTCTCGACCATATTGTTTTTTCGTTACATAGTAAATATCACTATTGCGGTAATAACTTAATTGATTTTTCGTAATCTGTTTGTTTCCAGCATAAATCGTTGTGTGATTCGTAAATGTAACGGATTGTAAATTTGAATTTGGTCTTGTCCCAAACTCCCAATCTTCAAATGGATGCGCATTCGCTACTGTCAATTTATTGCTACGCGTGTTGACAGTGCTTAGCTCTGCTTTGTATAAATTATGAATGAGCGTCCCTACTTGAATAATTTCGATTTCAGAAACTACGGAGGAAGAAGCAGATGAAAGCTTTAATTTCACACGGTCCCCTTCATACATTGTACTAATATCGACATGTGACTTTCCTTTCACATATTCCGTATCACTGTTTAAGTAGTATTGCTTTTCTATACCTGTATCCAGTTTTACCCGAACAAACATCCCATTCGGGTCAATTTTTGTTACAATTCCCGTTAATTGTTTACTATTTTCAACAATGGCACCTTGTTCGATATCTGACTTTCCTTCAAGACGGGTCACACTACGTAAATTAACAGTAGCCGTTACTTCCATCCCTTTTTTAAATGCATCAATCGTTGAAACTGTACCATTCACATAGTAGTATGTAGTATCTAACAAATTGAATGTCGTTGTACGTCCCGAACTATTACGGATCGTCACTTTCGCATTCGTTTTTTCGACTGTACCATCTTTCAACTCTACTTCCGTATATGTAACACCTTCAAAAGTTCCTTTATAAACTGATGCTGCTTGTGCTGGATTCACAAACGGAATCAATGTTATGAGTAGAACGAATGAAAGGATGGATATACTTAATTTTTTTAGCATGTGTATAGCTCCTCCTTCATTTATCCATACGATTAAAAGTTATAAAATTATGTTTAATTCACTTTTCTCTAAAACACAAATAAACGGAATGATTGGCGCGTCCATTCCGTTGTGCGATTAAATAGAAATATCAATCGCTTTCCCTAAAGTTGGGTGTGGTGCATCAACTGATTGCATCGTTTCAATCATTTGTTGTGTTTGTACTTGTTGTTCCTCTATTGCCATATCAGCAACAGCTAATGATACATTTTGCATTAGTTGTGACTGATTCATAGCAATTGATAATGCTGCGATATCCATAGTAGTGGCACCTCCTATTCTCTTTATCGACAAGATTATCTATTCATCAAGTAATTATGATGAATTCTTCATAAAAAAATCGCCATTACATATCGTAATGACGATTTTTCAACTATTCCTTAGTTACATACGACCTTCGATTTCAGCCCATGCTTGTTCGAGGGCTCATACGATATGAGTCAGTCAACCGTTGCCACATGGATGTGGC
>NZ_JBYQFK010000029.1:13653-58490 GCF_057837305.1 Lysinibacillus sp. RU7
GGCGCTTTTAGGTTGACTTCCTTATAAGAAAAACTCAAGGTTACATGCGGCCTTCGATTTCAGCCCATGCTTGTTCGAGGGCTCATACGATATGAGTCAGTCAACCGTTGCCACATGGATGTGGCGCTTTTAGGTTGACTTCCTTATAAGAAAAACTCAAGGTTACATGCGGCCTTCGATTTCAGCCCATGCTTGTTCGAAGCCAATCCCCTTCTCAGATGAGAACACGATTAATGGATCTTGCTTATCCATCTGCAATGTTTCTCGCACCACTTTTTTATGCTTATCCCATTTACCTTTCGGGATTTTATCACATTTTGTTGCAATCACAATACATGGAATATTATAGTGCTTTAAAAAGTCATACATCATGCAATCATCGGTCGTTGGTTCATGACGTAAATCAACAATGAGTACAACCGCCTTTAATAAATCACGGCCTGTAAAATATTTTTCGATCATTTTGCCCCAAGCTGCTCGCTCGGTTTTTGATACTTTTGCATAACCATAACCCGGTACGTCCACAAAAAATAACTGTTCTTCAATTTTGTAAAAGTTCAATGTTTGTGTTTTACCCGGTTTTGAAGATATACGCGCTAATGCCTTACGCCCTATCATACGGTTAATGAATGAAGATTTCCCGACGTTAGAGCGCCCTGCTAGCGCAAATTCAGGAAGTCCATCTTCAGGGTATTGCTCTGGTCTAACGGCACTAATGACCATTTCGACATTATGGACTTTCATTTTTTCTAAAACCCTCCATCAAGCGCCAGTTCAAGCACATCCTCCGCTTGTGACACTAATTTAAATGACAACTGCTCGCGAATAATTTCTGGAATATCATCAATATCGCGCTCATTGTCCTTTGGTAAAATAATGGTTGTTAAGCCTGCCCGGTGTGCACTTAACGATTTTTCTTTTACGCCACCAATCGGTAATACACGACCGCGCAGCGTCACTTCCCCTGTCATACCCACTTCACGTTTAATCGGCTTTTTCGTGATAGCTGAAACGATAGCTGTGACAATGGTAATCCCAGCTGATGGCCCATCCTTCGGCACTGCTCCTTCTGGCACGTGGATGTGTAAATCATGCTCATCAAAAAATTCTGGTTTTACACCGAGTTGATCTGTTAATGAACGCACATACGAAAGAGCTGTTTGCGCAGACTCTTTCATCACATCCCCCAGTTTCCCTGTTAGTTGTAATTTCCCTTTACCAGGCGTTAACGAAACTTCGATTTGCAATGTATCGCCACCAACTGTCGTATAGGCTAAACCTGTTGCTACACCAATCTGATTTTTTGTTTCAGCTTGCCCGTAACGGAAACGATGCTTACCAAGCATGTCAACAAGCACTTTGGAAGAAACCGTTATACGCTTCTTTTCCCCTGTCACAATAATTCTAGCCGCTTTACGACAAACCGTTGCGACTTGACGTTCTAAGCCACGCACACCTGCTTCACGCGTATAATAGCGAATTAAATCAAGGATTGCTTCATCCTTCACCGTTAATTGAGCCTTTTTCAAGCCATGTTCTTTCATTTGCTTTGGAATTAAATGATTTTTCGTAATCTCTGTCTTTTCAATTTCTGTGTAGCCAGCAATCGAAATGACTTCCATACGGTCTAAAAGTGGGCCTGGAATTGTACTTAAATCATTTGCTGTCGCAATAAATAATACATTTGATAGATCGTATGGTTCTTCAATATAATGATCGCTAAACGTATTATTTTGCTCTGGATCCAGTACTTCTAGCATCGCTGCTGATGGGTCACCACGGAAGTCATTTGACATTTTATCGATTTCATCAAGTAAAAATACGGGATTGATCGTCCCTACTTTTTTCATGCCTTGAATAATTCGACCTGGCATTGCCCCAACATACGTGCGTCGATGCCCGCGAATTTCAGACTCATCGCGCACGCCACCAAGTGACATACGCACAAATTTACGATCTAAACTTTCCGCAATTGAGCGCGCTAAACTTGTTTTACCAACACCTGGAGGCCCAGCTAAACAAATAATCGGACCACGCAATGAATTCATCAATTGACGTACAGATAAGTATTCCAAAATACGCTCTTTTACTTTATCTAAACCTGTATGGTCACGATTTAAAATTTCTTCAGCATAGTTGATATCTAAACGGTCTTCTGTTTTTACGTCCCATGGAATGGATACTAACCATTCTACATAGTTTCGAATTACGCCACTTTCTGCACTTGCAGCTGGTAATTTTTCATAGCGGTCTAATTCTTTTAACGCCACTTGACGTGTTGATTCAGGCATATTTGCTGCTTCAATACGCTTACGTAAATCAGAGACCTCGCCTGTCTTACCATCCCGATCTCCAAGTTCTTGTTGAATTGCCTTCATTTGTTCGCGAAGGAAATATTCTTTTTGTGTACGTTCCATCGCTTGCTTTACTTTTGTATTAATTTTCTTCTCAAGCGCCATTACTTCCTGCTCATCGTGCAAACGAATAATTAAGTAGTCCAAACGCTTTTTAATATTAAAAATACTTAAAACTTCTTGCTTCTCCGCTACTTTCAATGGTAAATGAGAAGAAATAACATCTGTTAAACGACCCGGCTCTTCAATATCTTTCACAGATTCAATTGTTTCAGTTGTAATCTTATTGGACATTTTAGCGTACTTCTCGAAATAGCCACCTAATGTACGCATTAATGCTTCTATTTCTGCATCTTTCGTTGTTGAATCTTCGTACAGTTCAATATCAGCAGATGTAAATTGATCTCCGTCTTGATAATTTACCATCTTCGCCCGTACAATGCCTTCAACTAAAATACGTAAAGTACCATTTGGCAATTTCAACATTTGCTTTACATTTGCCACTGTCCCTACATCATACAAATCATTTTTCTCCGGAGACTCTACACGCATATCCTGTTGTGTAGCTAAATATATGCGGCTATCGTTTAACATTGCATGTTCAAGCGCTGCTACTGAGCGTTCACGGCCAACATCAATATGTAGCACCATTGATGGGAATACTAGTAATCCCCTTAAAGGGAGTAACGGAACATTTTCTTCGATTTTTTTCACGCGGGTATTCACCTCCATCCAAAATCAATACGCAACAACCCGCAATTGTAGTATGTGTGTAAATACGATTTTCATAATCAAACTATGTATAGCGGACTTTAACAAAAAGCTGACGTCGACTGTGCTAAAAGCGACACGTACGAAGCCAGCTTTTTATAATGTCCATTTTTTAAAGAAAGATTGGAGTAAAATTACTTTTGCATTCATGCATTGCCTTTTTTACTGCCATATCCATCCACTAATCGATTGGCATAAATCATAATTGTTTATTTATGCAGAAGTTTTTTCATTATCTTTTTTATATACTGTCCCATCTGCTAAAAGAAGTTTCGGTTCAGCTTTGTTCGTAATTGTCTCAGCCGTAATAATGCATTTTACAATATCATCACGCGATGGTAATTCATACATTACATCTAACATTGTTGCCTCAATAATCGAACGTAGTCCACGTGCTCCCGTTTTACGTTCGATAGCAAGTTTAGAGATTTCTACTAAAGCTTCTTCTTCAAACTCTAGTTCAACATTATCTAATTCCAACATTTTTTGATATTGCTTCGCTAATGCATTTTTCGGCTCTGTTAAAATACGTACTAATGCATCTACATTTAACTGCTCTAAAGAAGCTAATACTGGCAGACGACCAATAAACTCTGGAATTAAACCAAATTTTAATAAGTCTTCAGGAATCAACTGAGAAAGTAATGAACCTTCTACTTCCTCTTGCTTATTCGGATTGGATCCGAAACCAATTACTTTTTCGCCTTGACGACGCTTAATAATTCCCTCAATACCATCAAATGCACCACCTACGATGAATAGGATATTTGATGTATCGATTTGTAAAAATTCTTGATGTGGGTGCTTACGTCCACCTTGTGGAGGCACACTTGCTACTGTACCTTCAAGAATTTTTAATAATGCTTGTTGTACACCTTCACCAGACACATCCCGTGTAATGGATGGATTTTCTGATTTACGCGCTACTTTATCAATTTCATCGATGTAAATAATCCCTTTTTCTGCACGCTCGATATCATAATCTGCTGCTTGGATTAGTTTTAATAGGATGTTTTCTACATCTTCTCCTACATAACCCGCTTCTGTTAAAGAAGTTGCATCAGCAATAGCAAAAGGTACATTTAAAATTCGTGCTAATGTTTGTGCTAGTAATGTTTTACCGCTACCAGTTGGCCCGATTAACACGATATTTGATTTTGATAACTCTACATCATCGATTTTTGAATTCGAATTAATGCGTTTATAGTGATTGTACACGGCAACGGCTAACGCTTTCTTGGCACGTTCTTGTCCAATTACATACTCATCTAAAATACCAAGAATTTCTTTTGGTTTTGGAATATCTTTAAACTCAATCTCTTCTTCCACACCTAGCTCTTCAACGACGATTTCAGAGCATAGCTCGATACATTCATCACAAATATATACCCCTGGACCTGCAACCAGTTTACGAACTTGTTCTTGTGGTTTTCCACAGAAAGAGCACTTTAAATTGCCTTTTTCATCATTAAATTTAAACAATTTGTTTCACCCCTATTCAAGCAACAATCTTACAAGATTCTGTGACCTTTATCAAATATATTGACTGTCAAAATCATTGCCTCTATGTATACTGTTAAAAATTATGTATAAAAATTGAAGATAAATGTGATAAAACAAGGCACGGGAACTCCGTACCTTGTTTTTACTTATAAAGTCCATTTTATACAACTTGATACTAGCTGTCGTATATTTCCAATCAATTACTCAGAGATTTTAGCGTTCTCTACTAATAATTCAACTGTTTTCTTTGTTTTGATATCGTTTTCTAAGATAGCAGTGCCACCTAAAGCTGTTTTGATTTGCTCAACTGTCATACCGAATTGAGTAGCCATTGCATCTAATTCTGCAGTGATGTCTTCTTCAGTTACTTCAACGTTTTCTGCTTTTGCGATTGCTTCTAAAGTTAATGCAACGCGTACGCGGTTTTCAGCATCAGCTTTCATTTGCTCACGTAAAGCTTCTTCATTTTGACCTGAGAATTGGAAGTATAAGTCAAGGTTCATACCTTGCATTTGAAGGCGTTGACCGAATTCTTGAACCATACGATCTAATTCCGTGTTAATCATACCAGCTGGAATTTCCATTTCAGCGTTTTCTGCTGCTTTTTCTACTAAATCATCACGTAATGCACCTTCTGATTCAGCTTTCTTTTGCTCAGCAGTTTGCTCTTTAATTTTAGCACGTAACGCTTCTAAAGTTTCAACTTCTGGGTCGATTTCTTTAGCAAACTCATCGTTTAATTCTGGAAGTACTTTTGTTTTTACTTCTTTAACCGCTACTTTGAACGTAGCTTCTTTACCTGCAAGTTCAGCAGCGTGGTATTCTTCTGGGAATGTTACAACTACGTCTTTAGATTCGCCAGCTTTAACACCTACTAATTGCTCTTCAAAGCCTGGGATGAATGAACCAGAACCGATTTCTAGTGCGTAATCTTCACCTTTACCACCTTCGAATGCTTCTTCACCTAGGAAACCTTCGAAATCGATTACAGCTGTGTCGCCTTCTACGATCGCGCCGTCTTCTTTAATTTCAAGTTCAGCTTTTTTCGCTAATTGATCTTGAATTTGTGCTTCTACTTCTTCATCCGTTACTTCAGTTGGAAGTTTTGTTACTTCTAAACCTTTGTATGCGCCTAATTTTGGCTCTGGCTTCACTGTTACAGTCGCTGTGAAAGTGAATGCTTTACCTTTTTCGAAGTTTTCTGTTCCAGCGATTTCTGGGTAGTCAACTGGCTCGATACCTGCTTCATCAATTGCATTTGAGTATGCATCTGGAATAACGATTTCTAAAGCATCTTGATAAAGCGCTTCTACGCCATATTTTTTCTCGAATAGTGGACGAGGCATTTTTCCTTTACGGAAACCTGGTTCGTTGATTTGTACTACGATTTTTTTGAATGCTTTGTCTAAAGCTTTATTTACTTCTTCAGCAGAAACTTCAATTGTTAATAACCCTTGGTTTCCTTCTTGTTTTTCCCATTTTACTGACATATAGATGACCTCCAAAATAAGTTTAAGGTTGTGTACCAATTGTTTCGTTTTATACGATTTGACAACCATTTTAGTATAACATAGATGAGCTGAGTTTCAACTTTTTTCACATATGTTGTAATTCTGTTAACTTTTCTAACTGTTGGAGAAAGTCGATTATCTCATAATCCATCTCCTGTACTTTGCCGAACATTTGTCGAACAAAATCAATATAACCTATCGCCACGTCTTCATCATCGTAATCGAGCCATTCAAATGGATACGTTGCAATGGCATGTTTTGTGATGAGATGTTGCACAAGTTCTAATGTAGATGGCTCTTGATGTAATTTTTCTAAAATAATCGTTGTAATGGCCTGAAAATGAGGTAACCCTGTCGGCAATTCAAGCTCAACTGGATTGACTATTCGGGCTCGATTAAACTTTTTAACCTCCACATCTATTACCACCTCTTGCTCGACTAATAAAATAAGAAGCAAACTTTTAATAAACGGGTGGGTCTTTTCATGTTCAATTACTTCCTTTAGTATCTGTGCAATGGGTCGAACATTGATCATTGTTAACTCTTGCGCCATGACAAGCTGTTCCTCGGTCGTTTTTTCAAGAAATTGTGCTGTTGACAACTCATTGTCGATCATTTCTTGCGCGATTAGTTGTTCTTCTTGCACGCGCTTCTTTTCCACAATATCAGCATTTAAATTTTTGAGCCGTAGAAATTTGTCAAGTTGTTCGTCTGGAATTACTTCTTCTTCTAACAACGATTCAATAATTTTTTCTACTTGTTGAAATTGGCGTAATTGCATACAAATCGTTAAGTATAACTCCATCGCCTCAAAGTACATAGAAGGACCTATTTCTAAAAGGCGTTCACAAATTTCTTTTGCCTTCTCAAAATCACGCGCCTCATATAATGAATAGGCATACACACTTAACGTCGTTTCATCTCCGTACGTATACTGCAAAGCTTCAGCAAATTTTTGGTTCGCTAAATCATATTGATATTGTTCTACGTATTCATGTGCTTGTGACAACAATTGCTCTACTGTGCCAGGAAACATTACGACATTTTCAAACACTTGCAGCCCTTTTTTCTTCTTCTTCAAAACGTCTTCACTCCCGGTCCTGACCTTTATATGTACCCATTTTACAAAGGAATGCCCGATTGAACAATTATTAGTCACAATCTCGTTCTTTTTATTTCCCTCAACGCTTCGTATTTGGTATACAGGCAAAAATATTACTGTGCTATAGTCTACGAGATTAGAAGGAGCAAAACAATACATTACGGATTTATTGGTTTTAATAATATACTTAGAATGAGCAAATCCTGAAACATATATTACCATTGTATTAACCGTTGATTTCCGCTTCATTCGGCTCGCTTTCCACGGGCATGGCTTCAGCCTCCTCGTCGCTCGTACCTCGCTCCTGCGGGGTCTTCAGCTCATGCTTTTCCCGTAGGAGTCTCGCCGATTCCACTTCAATCAACTGGCAAGTCATTTTTGATCACGTTTTGCTAAAAATACGCTTCTATAAAGGAAATATTTTGTTAATCAACACACCTAGCTAAAAATAAATAAAGATACTCATTCATGACGGTAGAGGCTAGGTAATTACACTTGCAAATAGGAAGAAAATAATTTCTTTTAGTAAGAGAAATATTTTTCTAGCACATCGAGAAGCATTGACTTTTGCCGTAGCGCGCCATAGCCACAGGAGCCAAGATTTCTTTGCGACGAAAGCGCAAGCGTCAGGAGCAGGAACAGGAGATCCAAACAGGCCACGCCTGTTTTAGCTCCTGTGTAGGCTGTGGCAAAGCGCGGAGGCTATGATACCAACCTTTCACTATTTAAATGATATTTTAAGATGCATTTTTGCTCATTACGAGTAATATTGTAATAGTCAGTATAAAAGGCATGTTTAAATTATAGTAAGAACTTCGAAACATTCATATAAACTGATGCAATTCAAACTTGCACATTGCTGTAACAGCGGTAATGAAAAAAGACGATCATTTACAATAAATAGCTACCCGTTAATACACGATAAATAAAAGGATGCTACTTCAATCACGAAGTGCACCCTAATTTTAGACAGATAGAAAATATCCATCATTATTCGTATAATGTATCATCAATAAAGCCAATATTTTTCTTGAATTTTTCACGCCCTAAAATACCTACATATAGCGCGAGTAATAATCCCATAAATAGAAGAGAAGAGAGTTCAAAATAACTGAGTGCAGTGTGTTGGACAAAATCTACAATTTGTCTTTCAACCCTTCCTGGTACACCTACTTGCGGTAATGCGTTCATGCAAAAATACGTAAAGAGTTGAACCGTCGAAAGGGCAATTAAAAATCCAAATGTTGATAATTTAACAATATACTTCCCCTCTACGATGACCCGATAAATAAAGTTAACCATTAATATCATGACAATGACATGTACTAATATACTCATCAGTAACAGCGGTAAATACAGGGGATGCATTACCTCAGCAAAGCCTTGAAGTGCTATTTTCGGAATAATATTTCCCGTACTTACACTAACCATGACAAAAAATAAAATAAAAACTGTGTAACTTAAAGGGTTAAGCATTCGACTTAAAATAAAACCTAACATAAACACTCTTGACATCCTCATCACCTTCTTTTCGTATTAATAGGTTACATATGGGGTATTCTTTTTCATGCTATTTTACACTTTATGCTCTACTGCTTTTTTCAACAACTCATATGACTATACAAAAGCCGAAAACGAACATTTTCACTTTCGCTCTTTATGTACGTTTTTTTCTGTATTATACAATATTTTTCTAAAATTTTTCCAGTTGTTTTTCTTTTTATTATTGGCTTTTCACTACTAAAAATACACCTATTTTTTGTTGGTAAAAAATCATTGCTAGCACCGTAAGTATTCTGTATAATCAATCTTGTTTTAAATACTGACACACTAGGGAGCGTGACAAGAAATTGGGTAAAGCATTGATTATTGGAGCTGGCGGTGTTGCTAGCGTAGTGGTACACAAATGTGTGCAAAACTCTGAAGTATTCGAAGAGATTATGATCGCGAGTCGAACAAAATCAAAATGTGATGCTTTAAAAGAAAAATTAGACGGCGGTAAAACAATCATCCATACTGCACAGGTGGATGCGGACAATACGGACGAGCTAATTGAACTAATCAATGGATTTAAACCAGATGTGGTAATTAACGTAGCTTTACCATATCAAGACTTAACTATTATGGATGCATGTTTAGCAACAAAAACGCACTACGTAGATACTGCAAACTACGAGCCGTTAGATACTGCTAAATTCGAATATAAATGGCAATGGGCTTATAAAGAGCGCTTTGAAGAAGCAGGTATTACTGCACTTTTAGGCTCTGGTTTCGACCCAGGTGTAACAGGCGTATTCACAGCGCATGCACAAAAACACCATTTCGATGAAATTCACTACATCGATATCGTTGATGCAAACGGTGGTGACCATGGTCTTCCGTTCGCAACAAACTTCAACCCAGAAATTAACATTCGCGAAATTACAGCAAACGGCCGTTTCTGGAAAGAGGGCGAATGGGTAGAAACTGAGCCATTAGAATACAAAATGGTCTACGATTTACCAGAGATTGGTCCAAAAGATTGCTACCTTCTATATCATGAGGAATTAGAATCTTTAGCGAAAAACATTAAAGGCTTAAAACAAATCCGCTTCTGGATGACATTTGGTGAAAAATATTTAACGCACTTACGCGTGTTAGAAAACGTTGGGATGACTTCAATTGAGCCAATCGAATTTGAAGGTCAAATGATTCAACCAATTCAATTCTTAAAAGCGGTTTTACCAGACCCAGCGACACTTGGACCACTTACAAAAGGTAAAACAAACATCGGATGTATCGTTCGCGGTATTAAGGATGGCAAGGAAAAAACTTACTATGTTTATAACGTATGTGACCACCAAGAATGTTACCGTGAAGTTGGTTCGCAAGCGATTTCTTACACAACAGGTGTACCAGCAATGATTGGTGCAATGCTTGTGATGAATGGCGAGTGGCAAAAACCTGGCGTGTGGAATGTAGAAGATTTCAATCCAGACCCATTCATGGATGCGTTAAACAAATGGGGTCTACCATGGCAAGAAACTGAAAACCCTGAACTAGTCGACTTAGACTTCACTTCAAAAGAAGAGGCTAAATAAGATGAAGCAAATCGATTGGAAAGCAGCTCCATCTCCTTCTTTCGTAGTAGATGAGCGCTTATTAAAACGCAACTGGGAAATTTTAAAATCTGTACAAGATCGAACAGGCTGCGATATTTTACTTGCTCTAAAGGGCTTTTCAATGTGGTCTACTTTTCCGCTAGCACGTAATTATCTTGCTGGTATTACATCGTCTTCTTTATTTGAAGCGCGACTAGGGTTTGAGGAATTCGGTAAGGAAGTTCATGCCTATGCACCTGCATACGCTGAGCATGAAATTGATGAATATTTAACTTATGTTGACCACATTGTATTCAACTCATTCGACCAATTAAACAAGTATAAAGAAAAAGTTTTAAATCATGAAAAAAATATCTCAATTGGTTTACGCGTAAACCCTGGATATTCCGAGGTAGAAACGCCACTTTATGATCCTTGTTATGTTAACTCTCGTCTAGGGATTCCGTTCGAGTCGTTTCGCCCTGATGAGCTTGATGGTGTTGAAGGCATTCATTTCCATGCAATGTGTGAACAAGGTGCAGATGTACTAGAGCGTATTTTAGTACACTTCGAGGAAAAATACGGGCAGTACTTACATCAAATGAAGTGGGTAAACTTTGGTGGTGGTCACCATATTACGCGCGAAGACTATGATGTAGAATTATTAGTCCAACTGATTAACCGTATTCAGGACACATATGATGTCAAGGTTATTTTAGAGCCTGGTGAAGCTTGTGCCTTAAATACAGGGTACCTTGTTGCTACTGTGCTTGATACGATAAAAAATGGGATGGATTTAGCAATTTTAGATACATCCGCTACTTGCCATATGCCAGATACGCTTGAAATGCCGTACCGTCCGATGATTATCGGTTCTGGCATGCCAAACGAGAAAAAGTATACATACCGTTTAGGTGGTATGACTTGTCTTGCTGGTGATGTAATTGGGGATTATTCATTCGACGAACCATTAAAGCCTGGCGATCGTTTAGTATTTACAGATATGGCGCACTATACAATGGTAAAAACGCATATGTTTAATGGTGTTAACTTACCAAGTATTTGTCTATACAATGAAGAAGAAGGCATGAAAGTCATTCGTACATTCCACTATGAAGATTATCGTAACCGCCTTTCATAAAGACCAGTTGCCGTTTAAAAAGGCATTTTGCGACTAACATAGGAGCAATATTTCTTAATGAATGATCATTAGGGGGTGTTCTGAAAGTTTTTACTTTCGGAACATCCCCCTTTTAGTTTTCATCACGATAGAAACTGTATTCCCCTACTAATGGCGGGTCAAATCCGTCCAATTTACCTCAGTTTTAGTTAAAAATGAGCGTTTTTATTTAAAAACAGGCCATTTTACGACTAGCTGTTATGATAAAAAAGATAGAAATATACTAAAAAGAGAACGCTTGTGGAAGGGAAAAATCAGTGCAAATAAGTATCTTTTCGGATGCAACATGAAAAGAATCAAACTATTTTTGGGAAATATACGGCGTCCTTCACCATAGTTAAGATAGGCCTTTATAATTCAAGCATCTATTAAAATCATAATCTTTTCTCTATAACGATTAAAATAAATCAAAAAAAATTATAAACTTGTTTTAAAAAAACGCTAAAATGTACATTCATCGTTTTGGATATACAACTTAATTAAGAATAAGCGCCATTTAGGTAAATAGACCTAATTTAACACTTATTTAAAATTAAGTTGTATATGAATTTTGCGATGTGCCATAATCATGTCATGTAAAATCATGTGTTTCGATAAATGGTCGTAACAAAATCTACTTCTGTTATTAAAGCTTGTAGGCACAAAAACATTGTAAAAATTTCATTCAATTACGTCAAAAAAGCTTTAATCTTTTTTAATCGTCTCTGTAAATTCTTTACGTGCTGCACTGAGCTTTTCAATATATACTTCAATCGAGGCAATCGAATCCGCATTAAGCGGTACTTGCCCATCTTTCTCTACCTGTTTCCAATGCTTGACGTTTTGCTTGTATGCGTAATTGGATAAATTATAAATATCGATATTACTTTTCAATGCACGTTGATACGTTTCCTCTACCTTCTTTTTAACTTCTTGTATTACGGTTTCTTGTATTTGTTTTTTCGTAATTTCTGTGTGAAAGTCACTTGCAATTGCATCTAGCTTAATTGTAATATCGAACACAAATTCTTCATTTTTGGGCTTTGCTTTCACGTTCACTTTAATGTTTTCTACGACTACAGTTACAGGCTTATCATTAATGGAATATGTTAACTGTCCTCGCTTTATTTCGTTGTTCATAAACCGTAAACCTTCAATTTCTTCCTCTTTAAAGGTTTTTTTGAGTCCGTCTCGTGCCGTAATCGCCACACCTTCGAATTCGATTGCCTTTTGTGTTTCCTTTTGAGATTTCCAATCTTTAGATAATTTTATATATGGTATCGCAATACTATAATTTGGCTCGTTTAATGCTATATTAAATTGTCTAAAATCAATCGGTACAAGAAACGAATCTTGGGAGAAAGAGTTAAGTGGTATCGTTAATTTAGAAAGAGAAATTGGTTTATTTAAAACAGGAGTTACTAACATCAGTTCTGATAAATCATCGCCTGTTCCATATACCCAAATTTCATACCTTGTTTCTCGGTAGCGATTAAAAGAATCCACTACTAAATTAGCTCTACCTTCTTTAAGTGCCTCATTTGACAATACAACAAACGATAAATGCCCCCAAAACAGACGCATATCTAATGAATGGTACATATTAAAAAATGCCTTTGCTATCGTTTCACCACGAGCAATCCCAATCTCCGTTTGAACTGCTTCTGGGTTAGGCTGTTCCGTTTTCGCAACATTTGTAAAATCAATTAGTTGCATATACACTACATACTCTTCATCCACATAATCTACGCCTACACCAAAAACATAATACATTCTTTCTGGCTCCGTTACATCCCAGCAACCTGCCAGTATCATTACACTTAGTACAATACTCCACCATTTCTTCATTTTGTATCATCACTTCTTATATTGGCTTTTATTTTAAACATCATCAATCTTTTTGATAGCCCCATCTATACGAAACCCATTATCCCTTAATGTTATTATTCGGCTTTATGCTCAGACTTGCAGGATGTCGTGGGGCAGTCACAGGTGACAGTTATTGCTGTCTTTTTTACAATAAAATTTCCCCTTAAACCTTTGGAATGTTAACATACGGAGCATGACACAAATTTTTTACGATTGATCATCAGTTGGCGTAAGGAGAAGCAACAAAGTTACTTTTGCTTGATCGTTTCTGTAAATTCTTTACGTGCTGCGCTGAGCTTTTCAATGTATACATCAATTGAAGCGATGGAGTCTTCATCAAGCGGTACTTGCCCATCCTTTTCCACTTTTCCCCACTGTTTCACATGTTGTTTGTATGCATAGTTAGATAAATTATAAATATCGATTTCCTTTTCTACCGCTTTTTCATATGTTTCCTTCACTTTTTTTGCTACCTCTTCTGTCACTTTTTCCTTCACTTGCTTCTTTGTAATTTCTGTATGAAAGTCACTCGCAATCGCATTTAGCTTGATTGTAATATTAAACAGAAACTTTTCATTTTTCACTGTCGCTTTTACATCCACTTTCACATTTTCTATGACTACTGTGACAGGCGCTCCATTAGTGAAATACGTTAATTCTCCTCGTTTCGTTTCATTCTTCATAAACCGTAAACCGTCAATTTCACCCTGTCTAAAAATGCCTTTTAGTCCGTCTCGTGCTGTAATCGCCACACCTTCGAATTCGATTGCCTTTTGTGTTTCTTTTTCCGTTCTCCAATTTTTAGATAATTTAATATACGGAATCGCTACACTATAACTCGGTTCATTAAGCGCTATAATAAATTGCCGGAAATTGACGGGTACAAGAAAAGACTCTTGGGAAAAGGAATTAAGCGGTATAATTAATTTAGAAAGAGCAAACGATTTATTTAACACAGGTGTTGCCAACATCACCTCTGTTAAGTCGCTCCCTGTTCCGTATATCCAAATTTGATACCTTGTTTCCCGGTACCGATTAAACAGATTAACCACTGTATTCGCTCCCGCTTCCTGAAGAGCGGCTTCCGATAATACAACAAAGGTTAAATGGCCCCAAAATAAGCGCATGTCAAACGTCTGATACAAATTGAAAATCGCCTCATCTAATGTTTTACCCCGAGCAATTCCTCGCTCATTTTGCACTACTTCCGGATTAGGCTGTTCCGTTTTCGCGACATTCGTAAAATTACCTAACTGCATATAGAGCACGTATTCTTCGTCCACATAATCTACACCTACACCTAAAACATAATACATTCTTTCAGCCTCTCTCACGTCCCAACAGCCTGTTAGTATGCTTATGCTTAGAATAATCATCCACCATCTCTTCATTTTGCATCATCACTTCTTATAAAGTCTTTTAGTTTTAACATACTAGGTCCGTTTCTTATAAACCCTCTGTTCCTAATTGAAATCTTGTTTTACGATACAAACTTTTGGATTAATTACTTCGAAAAACGTTTATTTTTCCTTAATTGTTTCTGTAAATTCTTTACGTGCTGCGCTAAGCTTTTCAATATATATATCAATCGAGGCGATCGAATCCTTATCAAGTGGTACTTGCCCATCTTTTTCTACTTGTTTCCACTGTTTCACATGTTGTTTATACGCATAATTAGATAAATTGTAAATATCGATATTCTTTTTTAGCCCGTTTTCATATGTTTCCTCTACTTTTTTTCGAATTTCTTTTATGACCGTTTCCTCGATTTGTGTCTTTGTAATTTCTGTATGAAAGTCACTTGCAATCGCATTCAGCTTAATCGTAATATCAAATACAAATTTGTCATTTTTGGCTGTTGCCTTCACATCTACTTTAATATTCTCTACGGTTACGGTTACCGGCTTATTTTCAATGGAATATGTTAAAATCCCTCGCTCTGTTTCGTTCTTCATAAACCGTAAACCTTCAATTTCTTCCTCTTTAAAAATTACTTTTAGCCGGTCTCTTCCCGTAACGGCAACCCCTTCAAACTTGATTTGCTTTTGCTTTCCCTTTTCGGATGCCCAATTTTCAGATAATTTTATATAAGGTATAGCTACACTATAATTAGGCTCAGTCAACGCCATAATAAATTGCCGAAAATTAATCGGTACAAGAAAGGATTCTTGGGAGAAAGAATTGTGTGGTATCGTTAATTTAGAAAGAGAAATCGATTTATTTAACACAGGTGTCACTAACATGATTTCTGATACATCATCCCTTGTACCATATATCCAAATTTGATACCTTGTTTCCCGGTAACGATTGAAGGCATTTACAACTGTATTCGCTCCCCCTTGTTGAAGAGCCGCTTCTGACAATACAACAAAGGATAAATGCCCCCAAAATAAGCGCAGATCCAACGAATGATACAAATTAAAAAACGCCTCATACATTGTTTCGCCATATGCTACCCCAATCTCCGTTTGGGTTGCTTCTGGATTAGGTTGTTCACTTTTAGCTACATTTGTAAAATCGATTAACTGTACATAAATTTTATATTGACTATCAACATAATCGACGCCTACACCGTAAATATAATACATTGTTTCAGGTTCTTTTACGTCCCAGCAGCCTGCGAGCATGACTGTACTGACAAAAATAAGCCACCATCTTTTCATTTTGCATCATCGCTTCTCGTACTATCGTTTGGCTTTAACATACTCGGTCGCTTTTTATAGCTTGTTGCTCCTAAGCGAAAGAATGACTTAGCGATGGACTGTATACTTAAATCTGCTGTGATGTTAATATACGGCACACCGAATACCTTAATATGACTTACATACATTAATGTAAAAAACAGCGAAGTGAAAAACCCAAAAAGCCCAAAAAATGCGGTAATGATGACAAAGGCAATTCGCAGCAAACTTACCGTAGCCATGATGGATTGATTAGAAAGAGTAAAAACAGCAATGGTCGAAATGGCTATAATAACAACCATCGCAGGACTCGTAACACCCGCGCGAATCGCTGCATCTCCAATAATTAACCCTCCTACAACGCTAATCGTTCCACCAATCACGGATGGTAACCGCAAGCCCGCCTCTCGGAATAACTCAAAGAATAACAGCATGATGAGCATTTCAAGGGCAGATGGAAACGGCAAACCTGTATTTGCTTGTACGATGGTCGCTAGTAACTGAAGTGGAATTTGATTTTGATGAAATGTCGTAAGTGCCAACCAAAAAGCAGGAAGTAACAATCCGATAAATAACCCAATGAGACGTAACATACGTTCAAATGAGCTATAAAGAACGGTCGTTTCATTATCTTCCCCTGATTTAAGGAGCAGGAAAAAATTCACTGGCAAAACAATAGCGTATGCTGTGCCATCAACGAAGATAATATAGCGCCCCCTTGTTAACGCTTGTACAACAGAGTCCGGACGACCCGTATAATCACAGCGCGGGAAAGCAAACATCCCATTATTAATACTTTCCATCAAAATATTACCTGAAAAAATAACATCTACATCGATCTTTTGTATTTGCTGTTTAATTTCTGTTAAAATTTTTTTATCGACCACATCATCAAAATACAAGATAGCGATATTTGTCTTTGATCTTGCCCCAGCTTGAACTTTTTCAACGACAAGGGAATTGGTAGGAAGTCGCTTTCGAACAAGGGCGATATTCGTACCAACATCTTCAATAAAATTATCCCGTGGCCCATTGATTGCTACTTCAAGATTCGTCTCTTCAGGGCTTCGATTTGGTTTGTTTGCAATGTTAGTAGCTAATAATAATTGCTTGCTTGTCAGCATAATTAAACAATGCCCGCTAAATACTAGGGAAATACAGCTTTCAATATCTGATACTTTCTGCAATTGAGGAAGTGGTAGTATTTCTTCAATCTTTTGAGTGCCTTTATTATTGTGATTACTTTCTTCTGCGGTAGATTGATTTTGTTGGTCGCTACTACTTTCTACCGTTTTTTTTAACTCAGGAATGACAAATTCGTACAGTAAACGTTCATCAATCATTGCTTCACACGTCACGATATGCACGGTTTCATTTTGAAAAACAAAATGTTGGAACTTCACATCACCCGAATGTTGAAATGTTTGCTTCAGCTCATTGAACGTAATCGCCTTGTTTTGGTTTTGCATCACTCATATCCTCCTGCCTACGTCCCTTTTTACGCCTCGTAAGTAAAGCAAAAATAAAGCCTAGCAGTAGTAATAAAATACAGGTTGAAATTAAAATATGATAATTATTGATGTTTAAAAATGTTTGCTCATCTACGAGCATTAACATGAGACAAACAATACCAAAGGGAGGTGCTATATAATACCACACCTGTTTCGTTTGTTTCTGTACACCCCACAGCTCTGTCACAATATATAAATAAAAACTAATCCGTATAAAAGCCCCTGTCATCCATTGATAAACGGACAAGAAATCCATATGACTAATAAATTGACCAATACTCGCTAATCCCCATTCTTCATAAGCAGGATAGCGCTGTTTAGATGCTTCTTCAGGACCAAATTCAACAATGGCCCCAATTAATGGTCCCATCGTAAGACCAACAAGGATAAATAACATCAGGATAAAATGCTTATACTTGATTTGGGTCTTAACATGGTGCTGAATAAAAATTAACAATAAAAGCTCCGTAAAACCCGCCGCCGGAAAAACAACAGCTACTAACACCGGCTCCATGCCATGCTCTAGCATCGGTTGCAGCAAGCTATAGTCCTTTACTTTAATATTGACAAAGGCGACTAGAAATCCGAATACAATAACGCCAAACAATACGACGACATTTAAGATTACCATCGTTTGTAAGCCTCTTGTAGCAAGTGTTATGCAAAGAATAAAGTATACACCAAATAAAATTAACATCGGTGTTGTCGGCAAAAATGTAGTGTTGATCCATTGAAGCATTTCCACCATCGTAAAAGCGCCTAAAAGTAAGAGGAGTAAACTAATTATCCATTTTATAGCTACCGCTATAAGCGCACTTTTTTTTTCTAACAAGCTCATAAATGATTGATTCTCTAACCTTTTTGTAATGAGCGATAAAAGCAACAACCACGGAACGAGAATGCCCGCCGCGATTAAGACACTCATCCACCCGTCACGCTTTGCTTGTTCTAAAATAGGGGGTAAAATGGTTACATGATTTTTTAGCCCAATTACAGTCATACATAAAAAAATAACGTGCAACACACTGAATTTAACTGATTTTTCCATATTATCTACCTAACATTCATTTTCGTTTTAGTATTGTCAATACATGGAGATAATATTCGAAATACCAAAAATCAACTAGCATACATGAATAGCGGCCTTTCGCGATTTAGTGTGACTCCTATTCAGTAGCTACTTACTTTGCATCTGCGATCATCCAATCGACTGCATCGATAAGACTCGGAAAGACGGCATCTGCCAGCGGATCACTTTTTCCTAAAAACACACCCTTTGTCCCTGCATTTTTCCCCGCAATAATATCAGTATCTGTATCCCCCACCATGTAAGAGTGCGATAAATCGACCTCGTATTTCTGGGCAAGATCGACAATGAGTTTACTTTTAGGTTTGCGACATTCGCAATTAGCACGGGGCTTATGCGGGCAATATACCGCTTCATCGATAATCGCGCCTTTCTTTTTTAATTGGCCCATCATAAACTGATGAATTTCTTGTAGCTGTGACTCCTTCATAAATCCTAAACCAACGCCGCCTTGATTGGTCACGACAAATACATAATCAAAATGTTCATTTAGCCTTTTTATCGCTTCCGGAACGCCCGGTAAAAAATACAAATCTTCTGGCTTGTTGACGAATTTTACTCGGTTTGTTAGCACTTCATTTATGACACCATCACGATCTAAAAAAATCGCTCTCTTCACTTGCTTCACACCTTCTTTCTATTTTTATGAAACGAAAGAACTTCATGACCTCTATGTCTATTTTTTAATGAAAGCTCCTGCATTATGCATAAGAAAAAGAAATTGGACCTAGTTTTTCGTACTCCTATCACGTATAAGTTATTTTCCCCCAAAAAAATACACGCTCATCGTTAAACGTTTTTAACAATGAACGTGTATTTTATATATAAAACAGTTATCAGCTTTTGCACAAAAACGGGGTTCACCGCTACACCCGTGCATTCAAACAATAATTAACCCACCAAAAAGAAAACACAACTTAACGTTTCTTCGGTGCCAGCATAACATCCGTTAAAAACTTGACGCGGGATAATGCACCGATGTAAAAGGCTAATACATAGCCTGTAAAAAATAATGCGACTAATTCTACAATGTATAATTTATAACCGAAAAATACTTGTTGTAGATTTGTTAATTGGGCTGTATTGGTAAATGCCTCTAGTGGTATGTTTGTATAACAAAAGAAACTCAGTAGCTGAATCAAACTAGCTGCCATGACAAATGATAATGTTTTTTTACGAATGGCATAACTTTGATATTGTAAATACTTCCATAAAAACCGAAATACTATGAAACACATCACGATATTTACAACTATACTTACGTAACGAATCGCCACATAATACGGATGAACCGCCTCTGCCACAAAGTCCACGAATTGAGAAGGAAATACGTTTAAAATAATTATATAGAATATAGCGTAATATAGAGTAAATGCAATAAGCCCCCAGCGACTAAACGCTAAAAATAAAATCGTAGCAAATCTTTTCATCGTTGATTTCCTTTCCTTCCGTCTATCAAACAATCTAATTATTTTATTATAACGTGATATTAATAGGTTAGAAAAGTACATCTTTAGTGTACGAAGAAACATTAAAAAAGTTGCGTAGAAATTCTACGCAACTTCTTTATGATGACTACGGCATAAAAGTTGGCTGCCAAATTCCATCCTCATTTTGCATCATATGAAGACTCATTTGTCCAGGAGCGTTATAAGCTGGTGTGAATTTAATATAGCCGTGACCATATTTCGCCTCACTGAACTTCCCATTTTCTAGTCCATTATATTTATACGCATTCGACAGTTTTGTCTCAAGTGGACTAAAGAGCGGTCGACCCTCATCAGGCCCCACAATCTCCTCTAGCCACTGTGTAAAGTCTCCTTTTTTATTTTGCAACAATGCATAATTTGTTCTCCAATCGTGTTCTGAATTAGCAATGATATGCATTTTGGCAATAGTAAGAGGAGACATATCACGTAATAATTCAAGCTGATGGCTTTCTTTAAATTGTGTATAAATTTGTTGCTCTTCTGCTGTTAGTGTATACGTTGGTGTAATTTGCTGAATGGCTACAACTTTCCCTTTCACATGATTTAATGTCCACTTTTCTAATGTTCTATCTGTTACAATAACGAATTCATCGCTCGCTAATTTGTCAAAAGTTACATGCTGTTCATTTATAGAAGCTAACGGACTTAAATAAACATGCCATTCTGTTCCTGTAATCTCTTTTTCATAAGAAACTTTTCCCACTAGATTCGGCAAAGCAAGTGGTTGACCATTCACGATTACCCGCCCTTCTTCCAATGTCACTGTATCTCCAGCTGTTCCAACGATTTGCGCTACCTTCATCATTCCCTGTTCGTCCAACATCACATAGTCACCAATTTTATAGGTTAACGACCTTTCTACCATCATCGGTAAATGTCCAAACTTTTGCTGATAACCATTTATATAGGAGGTCACAGGTGTGATTACTTCCTTATTATAAGTTTCTTCCATATATGGAAGAATAGTTTCGTTTTTCTTTAATAACCCCACCAGTTCACCTATGTCACTAGGTAGTGCTGAAACAGTATACGGTGTGACTGGTTGCCGATTAATCGTAAGGAAAATAAATAGAGCAATCACTCCGATAAACATAGAGGAAACCGCTGGAATATGCCATCTACGTTTTCGTAGTGGCTTTCTCAGCAGGATTCGCCCTTTTACTTCTTCTGTAAATGGGGCATCTTGCCGCAATTCATGGCGTAACTGTTCTTTAAAATTGCCCATCTAGTAACACTTCCCCTTCTTTTGTCAATTGTTGCTTCAATAGCTTGCGCCCTCTTCTTAACCTCGTCCGAATCGTATTTTCTGAAATGCCAAGTAGACTTACTATTTCCTTTATCGTAAAGTCCTCATAATAATAAAAAATCATTACTTCTCTATAATGCACAGGCATATTCCAAACCGCTTCCTTTAATGACTCCCCCTGAACTTTGGCTAATACTTCTTGCTCTGCTGAACGCGCAGTTTTCATAAATGGCAAGATAGCCTGTAGCACGGTTTGTCTTTTCATCTTCCGCAATTCATCATGACTTTTGTTGATCACCATACGCGTTAAGTATGTTTTAATCGATGCATCCCCACGAAACTGATTTCTTTTCACACTGTATGTATAAAATACATCTTGGGTAATCTCTTCTGCGACTTGCTTATCTTTTACATATAGGTAAGCAAGGTGATAAATATACTCACCATATTCTTCGATTAGCACTCTCAAATCATGTCACCACCTTTGCTTTTACTGCTTAGACGATCATAATCAAAAAAATTGTTCAAATTCTTTTCGAAATTTTTTACAGTTTTCTGTTAACGCATTTTTATACACAACCTTTTATAAACTTCATCTTACTTATATGTCTCTCCTACCTATACCTTTTAAAAAAAATTTATTTTTTATATAAAGACATTATTTTCTCTTTTATTCAGAAAAAATTTTTTTCGTTCCATTTTTTTGTTTTTTTATTATTACCACCTCTGTTATATACCCCCTATGTAACAACTAAACCCTTTTAAATTCAGCATTTTAAAGCCCTGTATCTATTCTGTTATAAAACAACTAGACACTCAAATTATTCTACAAAAAGATCATTTTTTTCTATTCCACGAAACTATTTTATGTAAAAAAACTATTGCGCAATTATTACACTTGATGGTATCTTGATATCTAGAATTATTCGCGAAAAAATTCAGGCAACTATAAAATAAAGGGGAAAACGAGAAATTATGAATAAAAATAGATGGTTAATTGCGCTTTCGGCTATCGCCATCCATTTGTCAATCGGTGGGGCTTATGCATATAGCGTTTATAAAAATCCAATTACAACACAAATGGGTTGGAGCGAAACAAATGTAACAATCGCCTTCACAATTATGATGGGACTTGCAGGGTTTTCTGCTGCTCTATTTGGTAGCTTCGTTGAAAAACAAGGTCCTCGAAAATCTGCAATGCTTGCTGCTGTATTATTTGGTTTAGGGCAAGCAGGAGCTGGTGTAGCGATTGCGATTGATTCCGTTGTACTTTACTGGTGTACTTACGGCTTACTAAGTGGTCTTGGGATGGGGATTGGTTATATCTCACCTGTATCAACGCTTGTGAAGTGGTTCCCAGATCGCCGTGGTTTAGCGACAGGAATGGCCGTTTTAGGATTTGGTTCAGGGGCCCTGATTACAGCACCAGTGGCAACAAGTTTAATGGAACAATTCGGTATTTCAAACACATACTTTATTTTAGGAATTAGTTATTTTACATTAATGTTACTAGGTGCTTTATATATTGCACCACCAAAGCAAGAAGGAGCATTAAACGTATCGAAATACAGTACAACAGGCAAAGCACTTGCACAACTATCTGCTCGTGAAGCAGTTCGTACAAAACATTTTTGGATGCTTTGGGCAATGCACTTAATTAATGTAACAGCAGGGCTCATGATGATTTCAGTAGCTTCTCCAATGGCGCAAGAAGTTGTTGGTTTATCTGTTGCAGGAGCAGCAGCAATGGTTGGCTTAATGGGTCTATTTAATGGTGGTGGTCGCTTATTATGGGCAGCGGCTTCAGACTATATCGGTCGTCATAATATATTTGTTATTTTCTTTATCATTCAACTCGTTGCATTCGTGTCATTACCATTTACAACGAATGTGTTAGTATTCCAAGCATTGATTTTCTTAGTTGTTAGTTGTTATGGTGGCGGATTCTCCAACTTGCCTGCTTTTGCGAGTGACTTATTTGGTACAAAGCAACTTGGTGTTATTCATGGCTACTTATTAACAACATGGTCACTTGGTGGCATTTTCGGTCCACTCATTGTATCAACGATTCGCAATGCAACAAATAGCTATACACCAGTGTTCTATACATTCTCAGTTTTAATTGCGATTTCCCTATGCATTTCATTATGGATTCGTCGTGATGTCGCTAAAAAGAAACAGCAAGTAGAACAATTACAAGAAGCTTCAGCTGTATAAGTAGATGAGGAAGCTAAAATGGAACATAAGAATGCTGTAATTTTGCCTCCTACAGCATTCAGCGAACAATAGTAGCTGCTAACTATTGTTCGCACTTAAATAGATGAGAAATTCCCTCTAATTTAGTTCCTTTTGCATTAGCTTCCTCATTATTTATCATTTCGGTTCATATACTTTTCTTCTAATGTGAGACGTTCGAGTAATTCATTTGTTTCTTCTTGCTCTAATTGACGGAACTCTGCTTGGATAGTACGAATCACATACTGAAGTAATTCAATCGACTTCATGAATACGGCGTTAGCGCCTTCTTTCTGTTCCGCTTCATTTAGCACATGATAAATATTTTGAATTGTTTCCTCGTATTCAATTACACTTTCAAAATGCTCTATATCGTGCTTCGTTGTTTTCATTTTTTGCAATAGTGGCGTTAGTTCATTCATCGCAAACTGAATGATTGGCGACGCATAAACATCACGAAGTTCTTTAATAGATCCTTTCCACACGATGCCACCCCGCTTTTTCTTATACATGACAAGTGATGTGATCCATGTTTTTTCACGCATTTGCTCCAATGAATAACCATGCTCCGTATGAAATTTAAAATCATTGCGCAAGAAAAATTCACTATATTGATAATCCTTTGGGTTAATGCTTGGTCTTACTAAAGCATCGATTTTCTCTAAATAATCCATAAACGATAGTTCTTCCTCTGGCGTTTGAAACAAACGTTTAAAAAACGACATAAAATTCACCTACTTTTTATACTGCGTTATATGTACATTCTATTATAAAGCAAAATATAACTTCATAGTCTAACTCCCTTTAACAAATGACAGTTAAAATAAAAACGACTGTCCTGTAAGTAGATACTTACAAAACAGCCCTTCGATTAAATATAAAGATAAATACTCATAAACATTGCCACGCAACCCGCAAGGACAAATAAATGCCAAATTGCATGATTATATGGGATTCGTTTATTTTTATAAAAATACGTACCAAGCGTATAAAAAATACCGCCAGCCAATAATGTTAAAAAGCCTTCTGTTCCAATATGGGCAAGCACTGGTTTATACGCAAATATCACAAGCCATCCCATCCCTATGTAAATAAGTAAAGATACGGCTTTAAAACGATGTACAAAAAATTGTTTCAAAATAATGCCGATTAGCGTTAAGCCCCACTCAATCCCTACAATTGTCCAACCAAGCTTTCCGCCAATCGCAATAAGAGCAATTGGTGTATATGTGCCTGCGATTAATAAAAAAATGGCACTATGATCAAGCTTTTTAAATAAATTTTTATTCACTGGAATACTATGATATAACGTAGAACTTAAAAACAACAGTAACATGGAGATACCAAATATCATATAGCTGACCAATTCAATGACTGATCCGTTGCCACTCGCTTTTACAATTAACAGTACGATTGCAGGTATCGCTAATATACAACCTAAGCCATGTGTTATAGCATTCCAAAACTCCTCTTTTCTGCTATACCCTGATTCCATTACGATTGCTTGTGTCATCGTCTATCACCTCTTACATATAGTATGCAAAAATGCGCGGAATCAGAGTACCGCCACATGTCACTAAAAACAGATGACAACTGTAATGGTTTTAAACTAATGTTTATCATCATGAGGCCTTCACCAAGATATGTACTCGACCGCATATTCCGCTACGGGTAGACGCGCATTCAAGGGTTTTGCTCGGGCTGGGTTGTTTTGACCTGATACAGCGATGTTTTGCTCGGATACGACAGCTTTTTGACCGTTCACTGCGGGCTTTTGCTCGGATACGGTAAAGTTTTGCTCGCTCCAGGTTGTTTTGAGTGCTCAATGTCGACCGTTTTAAGATAATTACTCAAATAATTGAACAAAACTAAAAAGAAAATCATCTTCACTCAAATGACTGTGAAGATGATTTTTTGTTGAAGAGAAGGCTCTATTCTTATCAAACTAGTACATTTGTACGGCATGGATTTCTTTTAAAAACACAGTGTCGCTTTACCTGAACCGACTACTGTTTGATCCTGCTTTTGTGCGGTTAGCTCTAATACCACTTCACGTTCATGTATCTCTTTTACTTGCGCGATACATGTAATGGCGTCCCCTGGTAGTGTCATCGCACCAAAGCGCATCGAAAACTGTTTCACTTGTGCGACGTCTCCCGCTAGCTTCATTACATACTCACCTAAAAAGCCCATTACGAGCATACCGTGTGCAATCACACCTGGCATCCCGATTTTTTGCGCAAAGGCATCATCTGTATGCAGCGGATTAAAGTCACCTGATGCTCCTGCATATTTGACAAGTTGCACTTTCGTAATTGGTGGTTTTTGATAACTCGGTAATAATTGACCTACTTGTAACCCTTCAAAAACGACAACCTCAATCGATTGTTCTGTAATTGCCATATCGTCCCCTCCTTACAGTGCACGGTAAATAATATTTGTACGACTCACAACTGCGAGTTCCTCATCGGCATCACGCAGTTCCGTATCTAATACGATAAATTGCATAGTGCCACTTTTTCCTTCACGCTCATATATATCCGCTACTTTCATTTGCGCTGTGTATGATTCTCCTGGGCGCAACGGTTTATAATAAATAAACTCCTGTTCCCCGTGCAACATACGACGGAAATCTAGTTCCAGTGGTAACTGTGCAGATTCATCGCTTAGAGCAACCGGAAATGTGAGCGGTGCAATCATCCCCCCATAGGCACTTTGCGAAGCGTGCTCTTCATCTAAAAAGAGTGGATTTGTATCGCCGATTGCCTGACAGAAACGGCGAATATGACCTTTTTCAATCTCTACTTGATAACGCTCGGTTGCAAGACCGATATGTTCCTTTGTCACGTCCATACTTGTTCCCCCTTATTTCGCTTTTGACGCCTCTAGCTTTTGTAAAGCAATGCGCGAAATTTTCCCTGCTGCCGTCATTGGTAATGCATCTAACTGCTCGATTTCACGGATTTTTGCATAGTGTACAACACGGCTATTCACAAACTCTTGAATATCTGTCAGTGAAGCCGTCGCACCAGGCTTTAAGACAACGAAAGCTTTTGTTGTCTCGCCTACTCGGTCATCTGGTACACCAATGACGACACAACTTTGAATAGCCTCATGCTCATATAATAATTCTTCTAATTGACGTGGATACACATTATAGCCGTTATAAATAAGCATATCTTTTTTGCGATCCACAATCGTGAGAATACCGTCTTCATCACGCACCGCAATATCGCCTGTTCGAAGCCAGCCATTGCTAAATGTCTTCGTCGTTGCTTCAGGGTCATTTAAGTATCCTTTTGCTATTTGCGGACCTCGTACCCATAACTCGCCCTTCTCACCTCTTGGCACTTCTTCCTCACTACTGCCATCTACTGGCACGAGCTTCACTTCCGTATTCACGATCGGTAGACCAATTGATCCGGGCTTACGAACTCCCGATTTAAATGCAACCGTTTGCACACAGGAACCCGTAGCTTCTGTTAAGCCATACCCTTCCGAAACGATGGCATTTTTAAATAACTTTTGAAGTTTACGCTGCATTTCAGCAGACATCGGTGCTGCGCCCGAACCAACATTTCTAACGGACGACAAATCCGTTGTTTGTAGCTGTGGTATAAATAGTAATCCATTAAATAACTGCGGTGCGCCTGCCACCTGTGTTACTTTATATTTTTCAATGTTCTCGATGAATGTTACAGGATGTAACTGATCGATTAAAATCACTGTGCAGCCCTGTACTGTCCCAACTCCGATAGAACCCATTAAACCTGAAACATGGTAGAGAGGAGCAGGACTCATCAGGACGCTTTTACCTGGTACAATCGGATATTCTTTGACAAATTCCTCTTCTGCTGTATACGCTTTTACCGTTACGCCACCATCTGCATCGATATGTGGTAACATCCCCATACTTGCACTCGAGGCTAAGCAGCTACTGACAAAGTTATAATGTGTACTTAGTACACCTTTTGATTTCCCTGTTGTACCACCCGTATACGAAATCGTAGCGATATCTTCTTTTGGCTGAATCGCCACTTGTAATTCCCGTGCTTCGTAGCGTGATTTCAATTCGTTTAAGCTATACCAATTTGTATTAAATGGGCTGATATCCGTACGTCCATTGATGCCATCGATTTCATCTGCACCTGTCACAATGACATCCTTTAACTTCAATTGTACTGTTTTGTCGAGTAAATTTTTTGCACAAGATTCATGTGCAATCACTGCCACTGCATTGGTATCTTGTATTTGGTATACTACTTCGCTTGCTGGATTGAATGGATTAATCGGAGAATACGTTGCACCTGACAACAAAATACCGTAGTAAGCAATCACGTATTGAATGCTATTTGGTAAATACGTTGAAATGACATCGCCTTTGTCATATCCAAGATCGTGTAGTGCATTTGCAAGCTTTAAAGACTCTGCATATAGCTCTTTATATGAAATTCGCACATCATGGAAAATAAGCGCACAGTGATCTGCATATTCCGTGGCAGCTCCTTTTAACATATTGCCGATTGGTACTTCCGGTATATCAATCCTCTCCGGAAGCGCATTATTAAAAAATCTCGGATCCTTTTGTCCTGCCATTTTATCCACTCCATTTCATAAAATGCCTGCCAAAACCGATGCAGCAAAGTCTACAAAACTACCAACCTAACGCAAGAGCTGCACGCTCGCGAACATCATACTGAGAACCTAGATAGTTTTCAAAAACACGTGAACGTTTTACGTATAAATGGCAGTCTAATTCTTCTGTGAAACCGATACCGCCATGAATTTGTACACTTTCAGCTGCAATTTTTATATAACTATCTGTTAGCAATGCCTTCGCACTATACACAACTTCTACGCAGTCCTCACTTCCATTTTCAACTGTCCATGTTGCATAATGGCTTAATGCACGTGCAGTTTCTAGCATGACCTTTAAGTCGGCAAGGCGGTGCTTAATCGCTTGGAAGCGCCCGATTGGTTGACCGAACTGCTCGCGGATTTTGGCATACTCTGTTGCCATATCGACTAAGCGGTCCATACTACCAATCATCATCGAATTGATAGCGACAAGCAGTGATACTAGCGCTTTTTCTATTACTTCCTCCGCATTCACATTTGCCGCCAGTTGCTGTTCTGCTGAGAGGGTGACATGATCAAATGTTAATTGGACAAATCGTTGTGTCTCATCAAAGCTCTGTTGCTCTTCGATTTTCGTCACTTGTTCTTTCGGGACGATAAACATACGTAGTTCATCTTGATCATCTTTCGCAAGTACGATAAAATCAGTCACTTGAGCTGTATGACGGACAAGTGATTTTGTTCCATTTAAAACGAAACCATTTGCTGTCTTTGATACAGTTGTTTTCACTGTATCAAATGAATACTTCCCTTTCGGCTCGAGCCAAGCAAGAGCTAGTAAGCTAGTACCTTCTGCAATCGATGATAAATAATTTTCTTTTTGTTGCTCTGTTCCATGCTCCACTAATACCGGCACGGCAAATGCTAATGTCTCTGCATAAATATCAGGCATAACGGCACGGCCTAACTCTTCCATTACAGGAATCAAGTCAATGACACCTAGTTCAATGCCTCCATAGTTTTCAGGAATCGAAATGCCCATGACACCGAGCTCCGTTAATTTATCGTGTGCCTTTGTGAGTGTCGTTTCATCACCGCTTGCAAAATGACGGGCAATTTGTGTAATACTTTCTTGTGTTAATACTTTCCGCACATAGCTACGGAATTCTTCTTGTTGTTCTGTTAATGAGAAATCCATATCCATTCCCCCCTTTTATCCGACCTGATTGCCTGCTTTTTCACGGCTTATATCTTTTGGTAATCCTAAAATGCGTTCCCCAATCGTATTGCGCTGAATTTCGCTCGTTCCGCCACCGATCGTCATGCCGAATGATGTTAAGAAACCATTTTGCCAATACGTATCATATGGTGCACTTTCTTTCCAAAGTACAGCTTCTGGACCTTGTACGGATTGAATAAACGCAAATAATTCCTTCGTTAACTCTGCTACAAGGAGCTTATCCATTGAACTTTCCGCACCTGGATACCCTTGTTTTAACTGCTTCGTTAAGTTTTTATAGTAACCAAATAAGGCACCTTTCGTTTTCGCATATAACTCAATCATTTTTTGACGCACAATCGGATTTTCAATAATGGCAGGCGTTGTTTTGGCCATTTTCACAAAATCTTCGAACTGCTGTTGTAATGTGAAGAGTTGACCGCCAATCCCCGTACGTTCATGCATAAGCAGTGACATCGTAACACCCCAACCTTCATCAATTGTCCCGACAATTTGATGATCATACGCTACAACATCCGTAAAGAACACTTCATTAAAATCGTGTTCACCGTTCATCGAAATAATCGGTACAACTTCAATACCTGGCTGATGCATGTCTACTAAAAATACAGTAATGCCTTTATGTTTTTTTTCGGGCACACTGCTTGTACGCGCGAGTAAGAAGCAATAATCAGCCACATGTCCAAAACTCGTCCAAATTTTTTGACCGTTAATGAGCCATTGATCGCCTTGTTTGACAGCACGTGTTTGAAGGGCGGATAAATCGGAACCCGCATTCGGCTCAGAATAGCCCTGACACCAAATGGTTTCACCTGTTAAAATTTTTTCAATATGCTCTTGCTTTTGTTGTTCCGTCCCAAATTGCATTAATATAGGGCCTACCATATGTGTACCTACATAGTTGATGAGTGGAGGCGCTTTGACACGCGCTATTTCTTGTTGGAAAACAATTTCTTCCATCAATGTCGCATTACGCCCACCAAATTGTTCTGGCCAAGCAATGGCAGCTAAACCGCCTTCATGAAGCTTGCGCTGCCAATCTTTTAAAAATTGAATGCGGTCTTCTTCTGTTTCTGGTTGTTTATATGTGCCATCTAACCATCCTGGTGGTAAGTTTGCTTCAAGCCATGAGTGAATCTCTAAACGAAACGCTTCTTCTTTTTCTGTAAATGCAAAATCCATGAAAACCCCTCCTTGTTATCCGATTAACTCCCACTGCGGTAAAGCACGATCTTCAGTTATATCAAGCCATGCCATTTTCACCGCTTTACCAATGGCGATATCTTCTGGCTTGGCGTTAATAATATTCGCTGTAATTTGGACGCCTTCTACTTGATCCACCGCTACTTGTGCAATAATCGTTGGTAAATCATGTTGAAAGCCTGGTAACATCGGTACGTATGTCATGACAAAGGAGTAGATTTCCCCCGTAATGTCATTGCCATAATTCATCCACTCCAGTGTTGGCGAACCACAATGTGGGCAAGCTGGGCCAGGTGGATGAATGGACTGTTGACAATCCCCACAACATTGAATCGCCAGTTCATGATTGTCCGCTGCATCCCAATAAGGCTGATTATCAGGTGTTTTTAACGGAATTGGTTTTTCATATTTCGTGCTCGTTTTTTCAATCGTCATTGTGTTTTCCCCCTTAGTTACTTAAAATTAACGCACCCGCGCCATCTGGTCCTAACCATCCTGTACATAAACCGAGTTCGCACCCTTCCACTTGGCGGTCTGTTCCTTTGTATTCATGACGCAATTGGCGCGTGATTTCTAACACATTATTCATGCCATGTGTATAACCTTCTGATAACATACCGCCCGCTGTATTCGATGGCAGTTTACCGCCCATTTTTAAATTGCCTTGTGCCACAAACTCCCCTAAGCCTTCACGTGGTGCGATTTTATAGGCTTCAAGCTGACGAAGCACTACCCAGCTATAACAGTCATAAATTGAAGCTACATCTAAATCTTCCGGCTGAATGCCCGCACTTTCATAAATACGTTCACCCACATAATCTGCTGCAACTTGCGTTAAATCAGCCCAATAGTGTGAACGTGGATGCATTTCACGTGCTACTAGCCCTTTAATATAGACAGGGCGCGATTTACAATCTTTCGCTCGCTCTGCTGTTGTGACGATAATGGCATTTGCTTCGTCTGTTTCTAAACAAAAATCATGCTTTGTAAATGGATAACTTAAATGTGCTGTTTGTAAGTAATGCTCCATCGTGAGTGGCTTCCCATGTAGCATGGCTTTCGGATTACGTTGTGCATGCTCATAAAAACTCACACATACATGCCCTAAATGCTCTTGTGTAAGACCCGCCTCATGCATATGGCGTGTCGCAAACATCCCAAACCACTGAGATGGACTTGCCATGCCGTATGGGATAATGAAGCTTCCCCCGTCAATCGCATTTTGCAGCAAATCGGTACTCCAGTTGCCTCCACCCATACGTATACCAGAACGACCGTTCATCGCACGGAAAATTAATACTGTGTTCGCTTGTCCCGCTTCAATTAATGCAATCGCATCACCAATTAATAACTCCGTGCTACTACCGCCCCCAACAATGTCTTTCACGTAACGTGGACGGACACCTAAGTATGTAGCTACTTGATGTGATGTACAGGAATCATGCTCTGAATAACTCATCACAGCATCAATTTCTTTTGCTTCTAAGCCTGCATCGGCCAGTGCATTACGAGATGCATGTAATGCTAAGTGAAGAGGCGTTGTCCCAGAATTTTTAGAGCGTTCGCTTTCACCAACTCCAGCAATTGCATATTTACTTGATAGATTCCACATAGAAAAACCTCCCATTTGTTCATATTTTCGTAACATTCAAGTTTCTAAATTCATTATATTCAGTAAATTAAGTTTTCTTCAAACATCAATAACATAATATTTGTCTTTAAATAGACAGAATGTTTATAATTGTCTATATAAAGAAGATACATAGACAGTTTTAGAGGAGTGAGAGAATATAATGTCTAGAAAAACGATGAAAAAAAAGACGGTTACAAAACCATTAATTCGATACGCACTCATTACATTGTTAAAGGAGAAGTCATTTGAGGACATTACAGTGCATGAAATTGTAGATAAGGCACTCATTAATCGTTCGACATTTTATCTCCATTACCAAGACAAGTACGATTTATACGATGCCATCGCTGCAGATTTATTGTTGGAGCTTTCCACAACATTAGAACGAGCTAATATATATTCCTTTAAAAAGTTACTAAAAGATTACTATTATCAAAACAAACCACTCGATATTACCGTTCAATTTTTAGAACACATTCATGCCAATGCTGACTTCTATGCTGTACTTCTGAAGCAACACCATTTCCAAATGCAATTTACGAACATTCTTTCAAATTTTATTCATAAAGGGAATGGACTACCGCGTATTATGACAAACCATATTGCTTATGGTACGGTCGGCACCATTATGGAATGGTTAACGAGAGATACCCCTTACTCTATTCACTACTTAGCGAATCTCATCAGTCGCCTTACAATTAGTGAAATTCTAGAGTACAAAAATTTGCAAATCGATTGAAATAGAACAACATAAAAAGAAGGTTCGGTCTCAAAATGTTTTTCAGACGGAACCTTCTTCATTTGTCTAGCTATATCAAATTACGTACCACAAAATGTTCGATACGGACCTGCATCTGTATGAGGTGGCGCTGCAAATCGCTCATTTTCTTTCGATAGTTCATAAGGATTGGATAAGACTTCGAGCAGCTTATCCATCACTGTATAATCACCGTCGTGAACAGCAGCTGTCAGCGCCTCTTCTACGCGATGATTGCGAGGGATTACGGCTGGATTACTGCGCTTCATTACTGCTTGAACTGCTTCAAACGTTGTATTTTGTCTTGTTAGACGTTCTCGCCACGTTTGCTCCCACGCTAAAAATTCATCGGATACGAAAAAGGGTGTAGCAGGACGATGATTTTCTGCTAATGCACGAAATGTATTTGTATAATCTGCTTCATATGTTTGCATCGCATCTAATAGCGATTTTATTAATTGTGCATCTTCACTTTCTTCCGTCGTAAGCCCTAGCTTATCACGCATTCCTGAAAGCCACATTGTATAAAAGTAATTTGAATAGTTGTCTAGCTTTTTTTGGGCCATGTCAGCTGCCTGTTCGATATCATCATGCATTATTGGCAATAAGCTTTCCGCAAAACACGCTAAATTCCAGCCAGTGATTTGTGGTTGATTACCATATGCATAACGCCCTTGTGCATCAATTGAGCTAAAAACCGTATCGAGGTGATACGTATCCATAAAAGCACATGGACCATAGTCGATCGTTTCACCACTGATCGTCACATTGTCCGTATTCATCACACCATGAATAAACCCGACAAGTTGCCATTTTGCAACGAGCTCTGCTTGACGCTGCATCACTTGTTCAAACAACGCCAAATACGGATTTTCACGTTGAGCAAGGTCCGGGTAATGGCGGGCAATCGTATAGTCCGCTAACTTCCGTAAATCTTCTACTTCTCCATACTTCGCCGCATATTCAAATGTTCCAACACGAAGATGACTTGATGCGACCCTTGTTAAAATAGCCCCTTCAAGCTCTTGCTCACGGAAAACAGGCTCACCTGTCGCGATTACGGCAAGACTACGTGTTGTTGGAATATTTAGCGCATGCATCGCTTCACTAATAATGTATTCTCGCAGCATCGGTCCTAATGCTGCGCGACCATCCCCGCGACGCGAATACGGTGTTCGCCCCGAACCTTTTAATTGAAGATCGAAACGTTTTCCTTCTGGTGTTAATTGTTCTCCTATTAACACTGCACGACCATCCCCAAGCATCGTAAAATGACCAAATTGATGCCCTGCATATGCTTGTGCAATTTGCGCGGCGCCTTTTGGCATCTCATTTCCTGCCAAAATAGCGGCTGCCTCTGCTGTTTGCAGTTGCATAGGATCAAGACAAAGTTCTTTTGCTACCGCTTCATTCAGTACAACTAATGATGGTGCTGATACAGGATTTAGCGCGATGTTTGAATAGAAAAACGTTGATAATGTTACATAACTGTTGTCAAAATGCCAACCAATACTTTTTTCTTTATTTGTCATTTAATCCTCTTTTCTGCTAACACGAATAGCTACCTTTTCTTTAGTCTATTTAAATTGATCCGTATAGGACAAGCATTTTGTATTGTACGTTAACGAAATCCATCACCTCGTTAGTATCTCTTCACTTCGTCAAACCCATTCACATGGAATTTTTAACTCATAATGAGCAAAAATACATCCTAAAAACACCAGGTAAATAGTAAAAGATATTGTAATCGTAGCCTCCGCGCTTTGCCACAGCCTACACAGGAGCTAAAACAGGCTTGGCCTGTTTGGATCTCCTGTTCCGGCTCCTGTGGCTATGGCGCGCTACGGCAAAAAGTGAATACTTCTCGATATACTAGAAAGACATTTCTCTTCTCTAAAAGAAATCTATTTCTTTCTATTTACAAGTATAATTACCCAGCATCTACCATAATGAATGAGAATTCTTTTATTATTTTTGAGCAACCGATTATTGCATTGAACATTAGTTGCTTGTAGTGTAGGCGCGAGAGTGTAGCTGACGGCATGCGCCTTTCGCTACAGAGCAAAGCTTCCTACGGGAAAAGCGAGACAATCAAGACCCCGCAGGAAATTTATTTGCGACGAAAGCGCAGCGACAGGAGCAGCGAAGGATGAGCGACGAGGAGGCTTGATCTCGCCCGTGGAAAGCGAGTGCCGGAGCGGAAAGCAACGGTTCTCTTCGATGGTAATATATTTACTCGCCATGAGTTTTATTTCATTTTCTGTCCATTTCAGCAGGATTTACTCCATTATATGGAGAAGTTAAATAGCGTATCATATTATTGGGAGGCGTAGATGATGAGTAAAAAGGTTTTAATTATTGCTGGCGATGCAGTAGAAGCACTAGAGGTGTATTATCCATATTACCGCTGCTTAGAAGCAGGCTTCGATGTAACAATTGCTGCACCTTCAGTAAAAAAGCTACAAACTGTTTTACATGACTTTGTGGATGGTATGGATACTTATATTGAACGTCCAGCATATGGGCTTGAAGCACATGAAGCATTTGAAAACATTAAGCCAGAACAATATGATGGGCTCATTATCCCAGGTGGTCGTGCACCTGAATATATTCGTTTAAATGAGCATGTACCAGCAATCGTCAAGCATTTCTTCGAGGCCAATAAACCGATTGCAGCCGTTTGCCATGCAGCCCAAATTTTCGCTACGATTCCAGAAGTACTAAATAACCGTGAGCTCACAGCGTATATCGCTTGTAAGCCAGAAGTAAAAGTCGCTGGCGGTACGTATATCGACACAAATCTGCATGTTGATGAAAATTTAGTAAGTGGTCATGCTTGGCCTGATTTACCAGGTTTAATGAAGGAGTTTATCGCTTTACTAGAAGGTTCTGTTGTTGAATCTTATTAAATATGTATAAAAACAGTTGGGGGTAGCTCCCAACTGTTTTTTCTTTTTACTGGTAATGAGCAAAAATACCATTAGGGTAATAAAAGATATTAAGCTAAAGTGGTATCGTAGCCTCCGCGCTTTGCCACAGCCTACACAGGAGCTAAAACAGGCGTGGCCTGTTTGGATCTCCTGTTCCTGCTCCTGACGCTACGCTTTCGTCGCAAAGAAAATCTTGGCTCCTGTGGCGATGGCGCGCTACGGCAAAAGTGGATACTTCTCAATATACTAGAAAAACATTTATCTTCTTTAAAAGAAACCATTTTCTTTCCATTTGCACATATCGTCGCCTAACTTCTACTATAATCAATGAGGATATTTCATTATTTTTTAGCAACTCATTTTTTATTGAACACTAGTTGCTTGTAGCGCAGGCGCGAGAGTGTAGCTGACGGCCTGCGCCTTTCGCTACAGAGCAAAGCTTCCTACGGGAAAAGCGAGACAATCAAGACCCCGCAGGCGCGAAGGATGAGCGACGAGGAGGCTTGATCTCGCCCGTGGAAAGCGAGTGCCGGAGCGGAAAGCAACGGTTACTCAAATGGTAATATATGTTTTGATATTTGCTCATTATGAGTTTTTATTATATATTCAAAGGCTATACTTTATCGCGTATTAATCGTTACTGTCTTAATCGCTGTAAAGAACTCTTTTGCAGCTTGCCCTTGCTCGCGTGCCCCAGTACTTGAATTTTTCATGCCTCCAAATGGTGCTTGTGGTTCTGCACCACCTGTTTCATCATTCACCTGCACAAGGCCTACTTCACTACGTTCTATAAAATCAAATGCCTTTTGTATGTTCGTCGTATAGATGGAAGCACTTAACCCAAACTCTGTATCATTCGATAGCTTGATTGCTTCCTCATAATCCTTTACTTTCATCACAGCTAACACAGGGCCAAAAATTTCCTCGCATGCGACAGACATCGTATGATTAACATCTGTAAAAATCGTCGGATCAATAAAGTATCCTTCTTCCTTTCCTTTAGTAGCAGTACCACCTACTACTAATGTGGCTCCTTCCTCTTTTGCTTTGTCGATAGCAGCTAAAATATTAGTGTACTGCTCTTTCGATGAAACAGGGCCCATTGTTACGCCGACTTCAATTTTTTTCGCTTCTGCTATTATTTTTTCTAACGCTTTTTCATACACCGCTTCTTCAATATACACCCGGCTCGTAGCAGTACAGCGCTGACCTGTTTGCTTCATCGCGCCCTCTACTGTTAAACGAGCAGCTACGTCTAAATCTGCATCCGCTAAAATAATCGCGGCATTTTTCCCACCAAGCTCTAGTTGGATTTTTTTCTTTGTATGACCTACCGTATTTAAAATATTTTGCCCTACACCATTTGAACCAGTAAATGTAATCGCTTTTACTTCAGACGCTTCCACTAACACTTGCCCTACTGTCGAACCCCGGCCTTGAACGACCTGAAGAACATGTTTTGGCAAGCCTGCTTTCTCAAATAATTCGCCGAGTAGCTTTCCTGTTAACGCCACTTCAATAGAAGGCTTCCATACAACCGTATTTCCATATACGAGCGCAGGTGCAATTTTCCACAGCGGGATTGCTACAGGGAAATTCCAAGGTGTAATGGCTGCAATCACGCCCAGTGGTACACGTTTTGTATATAATAGCTTCGCTTCACTTACAGATGGCAGTACTTCACCTGTAGAACGCATCCCTTCTTGGGCAAAGTAACGTAAAATCGAAGCGCCACGTTTTACTTCTCCGATCATTTCATTTTTTGTTTTTCCCATTTCTTTAGAGGCTGTTTCTGCAACGATATCTATATTTTCTTCCAATAATTGTGCCATCACACGCAAAATTTCTCCTCTTGCAACAGATGACGTATTTTTCCATCCTTCAAATGCTTCTTGAGCCGAAGTTAAAGCTGCCTTTGTTTCCTCAATTGACATGAGCTCTACTTGCCCTACACATTCAGATGGACGCGCAGGATTAAATTGCTGACGAATTTCTTTCACAATCGTAGTCATAAAACTCCTCCTTTACACTGCTACAGTTTGTAATAACTCTTTTAATGGTGTATATAGCAAATTATGTGCTTTCGCTACAGCTTCACATGTGATTTTTCCACTCGCGACATTGATTCCTTTCGCTAACGCCTCATTATCCATGGCCGCTGTTTTATACCCTTTATTTGCGATTTGCAATGCATAAGGTACCGTGACATTCGTTAAAGCAATCGTGGAAGTGCGAGCTACTGCACCCGGAATATTCGCTACGGCATAATGAAGAACACCGTGTTTCTCATATACCGGATGACTATGTGTTGTAATGCGGTCAATCGTCTCAATCGAGCCACCTTGGTCAATCGCAACATCGATAATGACCGATCCCTTTGGCATGTCTTGCACCATTGTCTCTGTCACTAAACGTGGTGCACGTGCTCCCGGAATTAATACAGCACCAATTAATAAATCAGCCTCTTTCACTTCTTCCGCGATATTAAATGTGTTAGACATGCGCGTCTTTAAACGGCCTGCAAATTGATCATCCAATTGGCGAAGACGCTCTATGTTTGTATCTAAGATTGTGACCTCTGCTCCTGCACCAACAGCCATTTTAGCCGCATTCGTTCCAACAATTCCGCCACCTACAATGACTACTTTCGCTGGCGGTACACCTGGCACTCCCCCTAACAAGATCCCTTTTCCACCTTCATGCTTCTCTAAAAAATGAGCCCCTAACTGTACCGACATACGACCTGCTACCTCGCTCATTGGCATCAATAACGGTAGCGCCCCGTTTGGTAATTGAATTGTTTCATAAGCAATGGCTGTAACGCCTTTTTCCATTAACTGCTTTGTTAACTCTGGCTCTGGTGCTAAATGTAAATACGTAAATACGATTAAATCTTTCTTAAAGAAGCCATATTCTTCTGGTAACGGCTCTTTCACTTTGATGACCATTTCTACATCCCATGCTTCCTTAGCCGAGCCCACAATTTCAGCCCCTACTTCTTGATACGCTTCGTTCGTAAAGCCACTGCTAAGCCCTGCATCTGTCTCCACTTTTACCGTATGACCGTTTTTTACTAATTCAAAAACTCCACTTGGTGTCATCGCCACTCGATTTTCATTATTTTTAACTTCTTTAGGGATTCCAATAATCATTTAACCTTCGCCTCTTTCTGAACATAATTTTTTTGTACATATTCAAATGTTTCATCTAATATACGTAACATTTCATCTACTTCTGCTTTTGATAATATTAACGGTGGAGAGAATACGACTGTGTCCTGATCGTATGTGACCGTTCTTAAAATGAGCCCGCGCTTCATCGTTTCCTGTACAAAAATCGGGCTTAGTGGCGTATCAAATAACTCGCCCGTTTCACGACTCTTTGTTAATTCAATTGCGCCTAGTAAGCCAAACGTACGTACCCCGCTAATAAAATCATACTTTTCTTGGAGCATTTTAAAGCCTTCGAGCAATGCGTCGCCCATTTTAGCTGCATTTTCAACTAATCCTTCTTGCTCAACAATTTCAATGTTTTTTAGCCCAATTCGACAAGCTAAGGCATGCCCGCTATACGTATAACCATGCATTAATGTCCCTTTGGATAATTCACAAAAATCTTTATGCATCTTTTCGGAAATAATGACACCGCCTAACTGGACATATCCACTTGATACGCCTTTAGCAAATGACATCATATCCGGTACTACCCCAAAATGCTCCATGCCGAACATTTTTCCCGTACGACCAAATCCAGTAATCACTTCATCCGCAATAAATAAAATGCCGTATTCATCACAAATTTGGCGAATTTCTTTAAAATAATCTTTTTGTGGAACATTTACGCCTCCTGCCCCTTGTACTGGTTCAGAAATAAACGCTGCTACCGTTTCAGGTCCTAAAGCTTCAATTGTTTCACGTAAATGCTGTGGTGAATCTTTATAAACATAATGGAAGTCAGGTGCAGGTGAATTCGTAAAATCACGAAATGCTTGTAATCCCGTTGCATTTGTTGCACCCATTGCTACACCGTGATAAGAATGCGTACGGGAAATAATTTTTTGGCGTTGTGGTTGACCTTTGAGTAACCAGTAATGACGCGCTAATTTAATCGCTGTATCATTTGATTCAGAGCCACCTGACGTGAAAAATACGGTGTTTAAATCACCTGGTGCTAATTCAGCAATTTTCGTTGCTAATAAAATAGCTGGTTCATTACTGAATGTTGCAAAGCATGAACTGAATGCTAACTTAGCCATTTGTTCTTTTGCGACTTCGGCCATTTCCTCGCGACCGTGCCCTATGTTGACATTCCATAAAGAGGACATCCCATCAATGTACGTTTTGCCTTCTATATCCTTCAAATAAATCCCTTTACCTTCTGTAAAAATTGCTGCTGGTCCATCTAGTTGCTGTTGTGCAACAGATGTAGTCGGGTGTAGAAAATGCTTTTGATCTAATTTTTTTAAATCTTCTTTTAATTGAATCGTCAATGTAACCAACCCTCTTTCTAAAAAAGTTTTTACATTGTTATAGAAGCAATTATCATGCCAACTGTTTATAAAAATGATTTTTTTATGAATTTTTTTTATTTATTCTTAGTCAGAAAGCATTTTCGCCAACCGCAAATGCAAATGTAAAGGGACTTACTTCTGTAAAGAATAAACTGTACTTTTATATACTTGTAATAAGTAAAAATATATCCTAAACATATTAGAGAATTAGTAAGAGAGTAGTATGGTAGCCTCCGCGCTTTGCCACAGCCTACACAGGAGCTAAAACAGGCGTGGCCTGTTTGGATCTCCTGTTCCGGCTCCTGTGGCGATGGCGCGCTACGGCAAAAGTGAATAGTTCTTAATATGCTAGACAAACATTTATCTTCTCTAAAAGAAATCATTTTCTTTATTTGCAAGTATAATTGTCAAGCCTCTATTGTAATGAATGAGCATCTTTCTTTATTTTTAGCAGCCGATTATTGTATTGAACACTAGTTGCTTGTAGCGGAGGCACGAGACTCCTACGGGAAAAGCGAGACAATCAAGACCCCGCAGGAGCGAAGCATGAGCGACGAGGAGGCTTGATCTCGCCCGTGGAAAGCGAGTGCCGCAGCGGAAAGCAACGGTTACTTAAATGGTAATATCTGTTTCAGAATTTGCTCATTATGAGTTCTTAATTAAAAAGAGGAGCACTCTAAAAGCACATGAAGTGACGGGCAGCAAGTGTAGCTGACGACATTCGCCTTTTGCTACAGAACAAAGCTTCCTGCGGGATAACCTTGAACGGAAAGCAACCGCCCGTAGTGAAATGTACGGTCAGGTATATATTTGGGTGAAGAGCCATTTTTATGATGCATTTTTGCTTATTAATTAGTAATAATTCATTATCCGTAATGCGTAATTGCATTCTTTGATGTAGTTACGCATACATGATGTAAAAATGCATCATTTTATCATTCCTCATACGATACTTGCTTCATTAATTTATACCGTTGGATTTTACGAACTAAAGTGGATTGGTCACAGCCCAATACTTTGGCTGCTTGTCGCACACTTTTACTTTCAGATAACGCTTTTTTAATCACTTCCTTTTCAAACATAGCCACCTGCTCTTTTAATGTTCCGGCGTAATGATCAAGCATGGGCTTTTCCGTGCACTCGTTTCGTTCGCTATGATTTTCTATATTTTTAGCAATCACTATACTCTTGTCTAATTCTTCTTGTATCACATTGACCCCAATTTCTGGTTGTGTAGCGAGTAAACAAATACGTTCGACCATATTTTTTAATTGCCTTACATTACCTGGCCAATTATAACGTTCTAACATCTTCAATGCCCTACTATCGATTATGCGATGAATACCATATTTTTCTTCAATAAGTGCTAAAAAATGATTGATCATCGGTATAATATCCTCTCGTCTTTCACGCAAAGGAGGGATGTCAATCGGAATAATATTTAATCGATAATATAAATCTTCTCTAAAGAGACCTTGTCTTACCATATCTTCTAAGTTTCTATTTGTAGCACCTATGATCCGAACATCAATCGGAATCGGCTTTGTGCTACCGATCCGCTGAACTTCAGATTCTTGCAGCACCCGCAGTAATTTAGCTTGCAATGGTAAAGACATCTCCCCAATTTCATCTAGAAAAATCGTTCCACCTGAAGCAATTTCAAATAGCCCAAGCTTCCCTCCTTTAACGGCACCTGTAAAGGACCCTGCTTCATAACCAAAAAGCTCCGATTCAAGCAGTGTTTCAGGAATGGCACTACAATTGATTGTTAGCATTTGCTTATCGCTTCTTCTACTATTCGCATGGATGAGCTTCGTAATTTCTTCTTTTCCTACCCCTGATTCCCCACCAATTAAAATGGTTGAATCTACTTCAGCCACACGCATTACTCGTTTGACGACTTGTATCATAGCTGGAGATATCGCAATTAAGCTCGTTTTCATTGATTCTTTATGATGTAACGCATGTATTTTATTTTTGAAGTTTTCATTTTGGATTTCTAGCTTTTGTACTTCTGACTCTAGACGCTTTAGCTGTGTCATATCACGAGTAATCGCCACAACATATTGTAAAGCCCCTTCCGAATCAAATATCGGTTTACCCGTGACTAAAAAGCATCTACCATTCATGAACGTTTGCAAAATGGTTACTTTTTCTTGTAATTCGATTACTTTTAAAGAAATAGAATCACTCATGATCCCTTCTTCAATGACGTCCTTAGCATACCTACCCATTAAATTAATGCCTACTATTTCAATATCAATATCGTTTTGAAATAAAATTTTCCCGTTGCGATCACAAATAGTGATTCCCTCAGAAATAGAATTCAGCACGTTTTTAGATAATCGTGTGATAGCGTGTATATCACTTAATAATTGCAAAGGCCTTAAAGTAAATAGCGTGCCTTTTGTCGATTCAACTACATGCACTAAGTAACCTTCTGCTTCGTATATTTCGATCCCCTTTTTATAATTGTTCACAATTTTGTTCATCAACTCGAGTGGAAGTTGGCTCGAAATTGTAATTTCATCATTATTCACAACGAAAAAATGTTCCTTTTTATATAATTCTAGTGATTTCAACCTTTGCCACATCCTATCTTGCAAAATTTGAATACCCTTAGATAGATAAACTATCTAAGGGTATTCATGATTTATCTAGTTCAGTTCTTAAAATTTAATTCGATTCAGGTGTTAAATTCTCCTCTATGTTTTCAGATTTTTCAGAAACAGGAGAAGATAATTTTTTCATAAGGAAAAACAGCACGATTGAACCGACGAGTACCCCTGTACTTAAATAGAACTGCGCACGTAAAGATTCAATGAGCATCTGACATAAGTACACAACAGCTAATAGCGCAATCGTCACATACGATAAGTATGGAAATGCCCACATTTTAATCGCTAACGGCTTTCCAGAAACTTGATTATAATGTTTCCGGAAACGAATTTGTGAAATCGCGATAAAGATATATACCGCGATCATTAGTCCGCCTACACAGTTTCCAAGAAAATAGAAGATAACATCTGGTGAAACAAAGTATAACATAGCACAAATATATGCAACGACTGTGCTCCCGATAATTGCTGGGACAGGTGCACCACGTTTATTTTTAATTTGCGAGAAAATTTTCGGTGCATCTCCTTGTCTCGACATTTCTAGTAGCATACGAGAGCTCGTATACAGTGCAGAGTTTAATACAGATATTAACGAGACGAAAATGACCACTTGTATAATTTGGGCCGCAATTGGCAAGCCCGCCATTGATAAAATATTGGCATAAGGTGCAGCTAAATTGTCCATATCATTCCAAGGTAAAATCATGACCATAATCGCAACAGAGCCTACGAAAAACAATCCTAAACGGAAGACAACATTCCGAATAGCTGTTACAATATTTTTTGCTGGATTTTCGGATTCAGCAGCCGCTATTGCCGCTACCTCTGCCCCACAAATAGAGAAGATAACAAAAACAATAGCCGTTAATATTGGGACAATCCCATTTGGTGCAAATCCACCATATGCTGTTAAAATGCCGAATCCTTGTGGTTCATAGTTTGGCCAAATGCCTAAAATCATTGCTGTACCAACAACTAAAAATACAATAATTGCCGTCACCTTAACAAACGATAACCAGTACTCAAACTCTCCAAATGATTTAACAGAATATATATTGATAATCGTCATTAACAATGTAATGCCGACGCCGCCTGCCCATACTGGGATAAAAGGGAACCATCCGTTGAGTATACCACCAATTAATGCTGCCTCTAAGCCAACGATAAATACCCAACTCGCCCAATAAAGCCACCCTACTGTAAAACCTGCCCATGGACCAATATATTTCCCTGCATAAGAGGCAAATGAACCGAGCTCGGCAGAACCATTCGATTTCTCTCCCATCGCTATTTCTCCCGAAGCCATTTCTCCTACCATCTGCATAATTAACACAATGAGTAAACATGCAATGGCATATGATACGACTGCAGCTGGACCTGTACTTAAAATATTTTTACCTGTTCCAACAAATAATCCTGTACCAATTACCCCACCAATCGAAATCATTGTAATGTGCCGTGACTTTAGTGATTTTTGTAACGCCCCCATTAAACCACCCCTTAATATTTAGTATGTTGACAGTTGCTAGCTCTTCACATCTAGACAATGCCTTAATATTTAACAAGCAACTTCGATGCCAAAATCTACTTAAAGAACAAAAAAATTTAAAATTAAACAAACTTTATTATCCTATGATGCATGTTATTTCTTATTTTTTTTCAAGCGTGTTGATTTACCTTTTATTGTTAATGGAATCGTGTGAAACGTTGATTTCCGCTCCATTCGGCTCGCTTTCCACGGGCATGGCTTCAGCCTCCTCGTCGCTCGT
>NZ_JBYQFK010000030.1:0-58167 GCF_057837305.1 Lysinibacillus sp. RU7
GAGGCTCAACCTCGCCCGCGGAAAGCGTCCGCCCGTAACGGAATGTGCGGTCAAGTACACGTTTTGGTGAAGAGCCTAAATAATATAATAAAACCAGACCAGACCTTATATTTATAGGTTTTGAGTTTGATTATATATAATCAAACTTTTTATATTGTCTGTTTTCGTACAGATTATTGCTTTTGAATAATAAGGGTAAGATTAATTTTGTGATACCATTAAATGTAGATGCCTTCTTCAACTAACGCAGCAGTTTAGTGAAATAAAACTAAAAGATAATGGGTATGATAAAATAAGATTTTACTTGGGCTTCTTTTCACTTTCTTAATATGAATATTTTAATAATGGTAGGAGTGTAGTTATGTTAAAAAGAACCAACAATGCTGGAATGGACGAAAATGAGTTCTGGGATATAATAGATATGTTTGAGTGGAAACACACAGGTGATGACGAAAAAGTTTTAGAGAAGGCAACTAAGTATTTATCAAAAAAGTCTGATGAAGATATATACAAATTTGACGATATTTTATCAAAATTGCTATTTGATTTAGATGGGAAAGAATATGCGAAGAATATTGGTGAAGATGCATATATTAACGAGGATACTTATTTTTCACCAGATGTATTTCTATATTCAAGATGTGTAGTGGTGGCCAATGGAAGGCAATTTTACTACGAAGTCCTAGATAATCCAAAGTCAATGCCAGAGGATATGGAATTTGAAGCACTTCTTTATATTGCAGGTGAAGCATTTGAGATGAAAAATGAAGAGGAATATGATTATTCACCAAAATTTGATTACGAAACATATTGTAACGAAAGTAAATGGAAAGATTAGTTCATAATGTGTTGAGTAAGTTGGAAAACAAATTATAAAGGTTTGTTTTTTTCCTATTAAAGTAACGGGGGTGCGTTAGTTTAATAACAAGTACAGCCACTTCCTATCTGGAGGTGGCTGTTTCTACATATTAGATAAAATAAAGCAATAGGAACAATCCTTGCGAAAACAGCTTTTATATTTCATTAAGAATTTTTTGTATGGCAGTTACATATCCTACCTAGATAAGACGATAGCGGGTTGCCTTTTAAATTTGCTATTTCCCTTGACTACTATAACTTAAAGTTCAGAAAGAACATCTTCTTACTATTTGTAAATAACAATCTCATCGTTTTACCCAATTGAAATAAATGTCATGTTAATAATAATGCCAATTACAATACCGATAATGACCGCAAATAGTCCTAATACGATTTCGTATGGCTTTAATAACATACATTCCCTCCCTTCATGTTCAATAGAATGAATAAAAATCATTATTAACTTAAAAAGTAAATAGTATGACGTAGTCGATTTAGATGCAGTATACGTACAATACTATACAAATAGCACAATTTACCGAAAGAGATTTTTTAATAGATTTATACATATAAAGCGTACTCATTTGCATATAGTAAATAGTATGTATAGATTTCTTTGTACATCATTTCGTGCGCTAAAGGCTCCATCACTAAGCTATTCACTAGTAGCTCTAAGTAAATAGAATTACTATTCTATCAAAATTTAAAAATTTTAGAATTTTTAGTTTACTAATTTAAGTAAATTTGTATATAATGAACTTGAATTTACTTAAAGGAGGTATTTTATGCAAAAAACAGAAAAAACAATACATGAAATATTGTCGAACTTACAAGATGGTGCTCGAATTTTAGTTGGTGGATTTGGTCTATGTGGCATTCCAGAGGTAGCAATCGAGGCCATTCGTCAAAAAGGCGTGAAAGAGCTAACCGTTGTGAGTAATAACTGTGGTGTAGATGATTGGGGACTAGGCTTACTGTTAGCGAACAATCAAATTAAAAAAATGATTTCTTCGTATGTAGGCGAAAATAAAATTTTTGAGCAGCAGTTTTTAAGCGGTCAGCTTGAGGTGGAGTTAACGCCACAAGGGACATTAGCAGAACGCATTCGAGCAGGTGGGGCGGGTATTCCGGCCTTTTATACAGCTACAGGTGTTGGTACGCCTGTTGCGGAAGGGAAGCCTGTAAAAGTATTTGACGGAAAAGAATATATCGAAGAGCGCGGCATTGTAGGGGACTTTGCATTTGTAAAAGCATGGAAGGCAGATAAATTAGGCAATCTTGTGTATCGAAAAACAGCGCGTAACTTCAATCCGATTATCGCAACGGCGGGTAAAATTACTGTGGCAGAAGTAGAGGAAATTGTTGAAGTTGGCGAACTAGATCCAGATGAGATTCATACACCAGCTGTCTATGTGCAACATGTTATTTTAGGGGAATCGTATGAAAAGAGAATTGAAAAGCGCACAACAAGAGCAGAGGAGGTAGTAGGATGACATCTGTGAAAGAACGTATTGTGAAACGAGCTGTACAAGAAATTCAAAATGGGATGAATGTCAATCTGGGGATTGGTATTCCGACACTTGTAGCAAACGAAATTCCGAGTGATTACCAAGTTTTACTACAATCAGAAAACGGTTTATTAGGTATTGGTCCATATCCACTAGAAAATGATGTAGACCCAGATTTAATTAATGCAGGAAAAGAGACGGTGACGGCCGTAGCAGGAGCATCATTTTTTGATAGTGCCGATAGCTTTGCGATGATTCGCGGTGGACATATTGATGTAGCGATTTTAGGTGGGATGGAAGTATCGGAACAAGGCGATTTAGCGAATTGGATGATCCCAGGAAAAATGGTGAAAGGTATGGGCGGTGCAATGGACCTTGTGCAAGGAGCCAAGCGTGTCATTGTTATTATGGAGCATGTATCGAAATACGGTGAATCTAAAATTAAAAAGACGTGCACATTGCCATTAACGGGACAAAAGGTCGTTCATCGATTAATTACAGAATTAGCTGTTTTTGATTTCACAGAGCAAGGCATGGTATTAATTGAAACGGCTCCTAATGTAACAGTCGAAGAGATTCGAGAAAAAACAGAAGCTGATTTTACTGTATCTGAAAATCTAAAAAAATACGCATAAAACAGAGAAAAAAAGAAAATTCGATTAAATTATGCGTTTTTCTAGTAGACTCTACCATTTTCAGATGATATAGTGTAAATAAACTCGGAATGACAAAAAATAGTATAATAGTGTTATTTCGACAGTAAAATAGACGCGAAGAATAAGGAGTGGTTTATAGGAGGAGTAAAATCGATGGTTAGACAATCAGTTAAACAGCGCATTATCGAAACAGCGCTAGATCTTTTTCAAGAAAAAGGCTATCACGGCGTTTCGGTAGATGAAATTGTTGAAATAGCAGGTACATCAAAAGGTGGATTTTACCATAATTTCAAAGCGAAAGATGCATTGCTCTATGAAATACACGATGTATTTATTTCATACGTTTTAAAAGAAACAAAAGTAGCGTATGAACAATATGAAACACCGATTGATAAAGTGTGTGCGATGCTGTATGCATTTACAAATGTATTTCATTTGTATAAGCGACATATTACCGTTTTCTACGATGAAAGTGCGTATTTACCAGCTCATTATAAAACGGTCATTAAGGAAAAGAGAACAGAATACCGTAAGCTAATCGAGCGAGTGATCGAAGACGGGAAAGCAAGTGGGCATTTTAGGAAAAGTACTTCAACGACCATCACGACGATGGCAATCATTGGATTAGTGAACTGGACATACAAGTGGTATTGGCAAAATGGGCATTTAACAATGGAGCAAATTACACTGTACTTTAATGATATTATTTTACGTGGCATCGTGACAGAAAAAGGATATGAAGAAGCGTTTGCAAAAAAACATTTATTAGAATAAAACGGAAGCAACCAGCATATAACATACTGGTTTTTTAAATCAATAATACAAACCGACTAGTCGGTACAGACTGAATAGTCGGAAAATCGAAAGGGGATTATTCTATGAATTTTGAATTAACGAAAGAACAACAAATGATTCGTGATATGGTTCACGAGTTTGCACAGGCAGAAATTGCACCACATGCACGAGAGCTAGATGAAAAACATGAATTCCGTAAAGAAAGCTTTGATAAAATGGCAGAGCTAGGCTTATTCGGTATTCCATTTCCAGAAGAGTATGGTGGATCAGGCGGCGATACGATTTCATATGCACTAGCAGTTGAAGAAATTGGTCGTGCTTGTGGCGGTACAGGGTTATCTTATGCAGCTGCCGTTAGTTTAGGGGCAACACCGTTTTATAACTTCGGAACAGAGGAGCAAAAACAACAATACTTAGTTCCGATGGCGCAAGGGAAAACATTAGGTTCATTCGGTTTAACGGAGCCAAATGCGGGATCAGATGCAGGCGGTACACGTACGAAAGCTCATTTAGATGGCGATGAATGGGTAATCAATGGTGAAAAATGTTGGATTACCAATGCTAGTTATGCACATCAAATCATTGTAACAGCAGTTACAGGACAGGATGAGCGTGGTAAAAACATTATAACAGCAATTATTGTGCCGACGGATACACCAGGGGTAACAATTCGTTCGGACTATCAAAAAATGGGTGTTCGTGCATCGAATACATGTGAAATCGTATTAGAAAATGTACGTGTACCAAAGGAAAATGTTTTAGGTGACGAGAAAAAAGGCTTTGGCCAATTCTTAAATACGTTAGATGGTGGACGTATTTCAATTGCTGCGCTATCAGTAGGAATTGCACAATCGGCATACGATAAGGCACTACAATATTCGAAAGAGCGTGTGCAATTTGGAAAATCGATTTCCAAGCTACAGGCAATTCAATTTAAATTAGCAGATATGGCAATGGAAATTGAATTAGCACGTAATATGGTACACAAAGCGGCATGGTTAAAAGATCAAGGCAAGCCGTTCAAAAAAGAGGGCGCATTCGCAAAATTATTTGCCTCTGAAATGGGCTTCCGCACATGTAATCAGGCGATCCAAATTCATGGTGGTTACGGCTATATGGCAGAGTATGATGTAGAGCGTCATCTACGTGATATTAAATTAATGGAAATCGGGGAAGGTACATCCGAAATTCAACGTGTTGTTATTTCACGTGCTATAGGTTGCTAAGCTTATTTAGAACTTTGACAAATGAATAATAGGAGGAAAGCGTATGGCAGAACTGGTTTATCAAACGATTGGTGAGCTACTGGAAGAAAAGGCTGTAAAGTATCCGGAACGTGAGGCATTAGTGTATGCAGATCGCGATGTACGAATGACGTACAAACAGTTTAATGAACATGCAGATAAAGTAGCAAAAGCGTTGATGGCGATTGGACTTGAAAAAGAGCAACATTTTTCTGTCTGGACAACGAATGTACCTGAATGGCCTGGCCTACAATTTGGCTCTGGTAAAATGGGGGCACCACTTGTCACAGTCAATACGAATTATCGTGCAAGCGAACTAGAATATTTATTAAAGCAATCCGATTCACGGGCGATGATTTTAATCGATCAATACCGAGACCATTCGTTTATTGACACGATGTATGAATTATGCCCTGAACTAAAGGAATGTGAGCCTGGAAATTTAAAAAGTGCTCGCCTACCGCTTTTGAAAACCGTAGTTGTGATTAGTGATAAAAAATATCCGGGCACTTATAGTTATGAGGAGTTTTTAGCTACTAGTGTCAACATTTCTGATGAACAACTTGCAGAACGCAAACAATCCTTAACATATGATGATGTCATCAATATTCAATATACATCCGGTACGACGGGTTTCCCAAAAGGTGTCATGCTTCGACATTCTAACCTTATTAATAATGCGATTAATATTGCAGAATGTATGAAGCTAACATATGAGGACCGGTTATGTATTCCGGTACCGTTTTTCCATTGCTTCGGCTGTGTCATTGGTACGCTAACAATCGTATCAGTAGGTGGGACGATGGTGCCTGTTCAAGAATTCCATCCAGAAGTGGTGCTACGAACAGTGGAAAAAGAAAAATGTACAGCACTTCACGGTGTACCAACAATGTTTATTTCTGAATTAAATTTACCGAATATTAAGGAATTTGATTTATCAACGCTTCGTACAGGTGTTATGGCAGGCTCTAACTGTCCAATCGAAGTGATGAAAGATGTCATTAACGTAATGGGTATGAAAGACATTACAATTTGCTACGGTCAAACAGAGTCATCGCCAGTGATTACACAAACGCGTCCGGAAGATTCTTTAGAAATGAAGACGGAAACAGTTGGTCGTCCGCATCCAAATGTCGAAATTATTATTGCTGAACCGGGTACAAATAAAGAGTTACCACGCGGGGAGCAAGGCGAAATTTGTACGCGCGGTTATGTTGTGATGAAAGGGTATTATAATAACCCAGGTGCAACAGCTGATGCGATTGATGAAGATAATTGGCTACACACAGGTGACCTTGGCACGATGGATGAAAACGGCTTTGTTCGTGTAACAGGTCGTTTAAAAGATATGATTATCCGCGGTGGGGAAAATATTTATCCACGTGAAATTGAAGAATTTTTATATAAACACCCGAAAATACTTGATGTCCAAGTAGCGGGTGTACCTGATGAAAAATATGGTGAAGAAGCCGCGGCTTGGATCATTTTGAAGGAAGGGCAAACGGCAACGGAAGAAGAAATACGCGAATTTTGTACAGGAAAAATTTCTCGTCACAAAATCCCGCGCTATATTTACTTCGTCAACAGTTATCCGATGACCGCTTCAGGAAAGATTCAAAAGTTCAAGCTACGTGAGCAGTTTCAAGGGTTTTCAAAAGCATTACAGTAGGGGAGGTTTCGCTATGTTTAAAAAAGTATTAATTGCGAATCGTGGTGAAATTGCACGACGCATTATTCGCACATGTAAAAAGCTAGGGATTGAAACAGTCGCGGTCTATTCAGAGGCAGATGCAGAGAGCCTTCATGTAAAAGAAGCGACAGAAAGTTATTGTATCGGGAAACCACCCGTTTTGCATAGTTACTTAAATATCGAAGCGATTCTTGATGTAGCGAAACAATCAGGTGCTGAAGCAATTCATCCTGGTTACGGACTACTTTCAGAGAATGCTAGTTTTGCGAAACGTGTGGAAGAAGCAGGATTAACATTTATTGGTCCAACATCAGAAGTGATTCAAGCGATGGGCAGTAAGCTAGAAGCACGTAAAACGATGGAACAAGCTGGCGTACCGATTGTGCAAGGTGTGAATGAGCCGATTGCTGATACGGATGAGGCAGCTAAAATTGCTAGTGATATCGGTTATCCAGTCATGTTAAAGGCATCAGCTGGCGGTGGCGGAATTGGGATGCAGCTTGTCAACAATGAAGAAGAGTTACGAAAAGCGTTTGAAGGCAATCAAAAACGTGCACAAAGCTTCTTCGGAGATGGCACGATGTTTATCGAAAAATTCATTGCAGAGCCACATCATGTGGAAGTGCAAGTACTAGCAGATGCACATGGCAATGTCGTGCCTGTATTTGAGCGAGAATGCTCGATTCAACGCCGTAATCAAAAGGTAGTGGAAGAGGCACCATCTCCATTCATTTCAGAAGAGACACGTCAAAAAATGTTGGATGCAGCAGTAGATGCGGCGAAGCATATTGGCTATACAAATGCTGGTACAATTGAATTTTTAGTAGACCGCGATCAAAACTTCTACTTTTTAGAAATGAACACACGTCTACAAGTAGAGCATCCGGTGACAGAAGAAATTACAGGGATTGATTTAGTGGAGCAACAATTAAAAGTAGCAAATGGTGAGGTACTGTCGTTTACAAGAGAAAATATTGTGAAAAAAGGGCATGCCATTGAAGTACGTATTTATGCCGAGAATCCGGTATCGTTCTTCCCATCACCAGGGACAATTAAACATCTCCAATTACCTGAAGGAGAAGGAATTCGACACGAAGTAGCAGTCGAAACGGGCAGCAATGTAACGCCATTCTATGATCCGATGATTGGGAAATTAATTGTATTTGCGCCAACACGTGAGGAAGCATGTAGCAAGTTAGCGGAGGCACTACGAAACTATGTAGTAGAAGGTATCGAAACGAATATTCCAATGCTACTAGAAACGGTTACGCACCCACAGTTTTTAACAGGGATTACAACAACAAAGTTTGTAGAGGAATATTATTTACCAAAAGCAACAGCAGTAGGTAAATAAGTCGAGAAGGGGCGCGAAAGATTGAACTTTGGCGAGAACACATCGAAAACGTGCCTCTTCTCTACATTCTATTTTAAGCGGAGGGATAGTATATGACAATAGTAAAAGCAAGTATGGCAGGAACAGTGTGGAAAGTTTTAGTGCAAGAGGGCGAAGAAGTAGCGGCTGGTCAAGATGTAGTCATTTTAGAATCTATGAAGATGGAGATCCCAATTGCTGCAGAAGAAGCAGGTACGGTCAAACGTATCATCGCTGCAGAAGGTGACTTCATTAACGTTGATGACGATTTAGTAGAAATCGAATAAGGGAGTGTGACCGATGCAACTACCAAAGCGAGTGCAATTAAAAGAAGTAGGTCCACGCGATGGATTGCAAAATGAAAAAAACTTTATCGAAACCGCACATAAAGTTGCATTAATTGACCGCTTAAGTGAAACGGGGCTCGATTACATCGAAGTAACGAGCTTCGTTCATCCAAAATGGATTCCGCAACTCGCGGACGCTGTGGACGTGTTAAAAGCGATTAAACGTCAAAAGGATATTACGTACGCCGCACTTGTGCCGAATGCTAAAGGACTAGAGCGAGCATTAGCAGCAGAGATAGACGAAGTGAGTGTCTTCATGTCTGCTAGTGAAGGACATAATCAATCAAATATTAATAAATCCATAGATGAAACATTTCCTGTATTAAAGGAAGTGGTGGACGGGGCATTAGCCGCTGGTAAAACAGTACGCGGTTATATTTCCACAGTCATTGCTTGCCCGTATGATGGCTATACAAAACCAGCGCAAGTTGTGCGCGTAGCGGAGAAGCTACTTGACATGGGCATTACGGAAATTTCACTAGGCGATACGATTGGTGTTGGGGTACCGACGCAGGTGGATGCACTGCTGAGTGAAATGTTGCGTTATTTTAAGGCGGAACAGCTAGCGATGCATTTCCATGATACACGTGGTACAGCACTGGCGAATGTTGTGACAAGCTTAACACATGGCATTACGAAATTTGATAGTGCGATTGGTGGGCTTGGGGGTTGTCCGTATGCACAAGGGGCTTCCGGTAACGTCGCTACAGAAGATTTGTTGTATTTGTTACATGAGATGGGCATTGAAACAGGTGTAGAACTAGAGCGCGTCCAGCAAACCGCCTTATATATAGAAGGAATTCTAGGGAAAAAGCTATCGTCCAAGCAAGTAGCAATTGCACGAGGGGAGGAAGAGTCATGCCAGATTTCGTAACGGTAGAAGCACAAGACGGTATTGCAATTTTAACGCTAACAAGAGCAGAAGCCGCGAACGCATTATCTATTCAAATGCTACATGAAATAAATGATGCATTAGAAACGATTCAATATGATCGTTCCATCCGCGTCGTGATTGTGACAGGAGATGGCGAGAAAGCATTTTGTGCTGGAGCAGATTTAAAGGAACGAAAAGGGATGAGCGAGGAAGAAGTGCGGAAAACGGTCGCTTTAATCGGCAAAACGGTTAGTCATTTTGAGCACCTTGCTCAACCAGTCATTGCAGCGATTAATGGGGTTGCATTTGGTGGGGGCTTAGAGCTGGCACTTGCTTGTGATATTCGGATTGCAAGCGATACGGCAAAGCTAGGTTTAACAGAAGCTGCGCTTGGGATTATTCCTGGTGCTGGTGGTACACAGAGACTCCCTCGTTTAATTGGGGTTGGTAAAGCGAAGGAACTGATTTATACAGCACGTCGCCTCTCAGCAAATGACGCATTGGCATATGGCATTGTTGAGCATGTTGTAGCGCCGCAAGAGCTGTTAACTAAAGCAAAAGCACTAGCTGCCGAAATGGCAAAAAATGCACCACTTTCTTTAGTTCAAGCAAAGACAGCCATTCATCATGGCATACAAACCGATATTGCCACAGGCTTACAAATCGAATCATTAGCGTATAACCGTTTACTATATACGGAAGATCGACTTGAAGGGTTAAAAGCTTTTCAAGAAAAACGTTCACCAATCTATAGCGGCAAATAAAAGGGGGATGGGAGAAATGACAAATATTTCAGTTGAAAACAAGCATCAAGAATATAAAGAGGTTATTTCAAAAGGCGGACATGAAAAATACCACGCTAAAAATACAGAGCAAGGAAAATTATTCGTTCGTGATCGACTTGCGCTATTATTCGATGAAGGTTTACAAGTAGAAGATGGAGCGTTTGCCAATATACTTGCAGGCGACTTACCTGCAGATGGTGTCGTAACAGGTATCGGAAAAATTCACGGTCGAACGGTATGTGTAATGGCAAATGATTCAACGATTAAAGCTGGATCATGGGGTGCAAGAACAGTTGAAAAAATCATCCGTATTCAAGAAACGGCTGAAAAACTGGGCGTTCCTTTACTGTATTTAGTAGATTCTGCAGGTGCTCGTATTACAGATCAAATTGAAATGTTCCCAGGCCGTCGCGGGGCAGGGCGTATTTTCTACAATCAAGTCAAATTGTCCGGTCGCATCCCGCAAATTTGTTTATTGTTCGGACCATCTGCAGCAGGTGGTGCGTACATTCCAGCATTTTGTGATGTTGTCGTGATGGTAGAAGGCAATGCATCGATGTACTTAGGTTCACCACGTATGGCAGAAATGGTCATCGGTGAAAAAGTAGACCTTGAAACGATGGGCGGTGCAAAAATGCATTGTTCTACTTCCGGTTGTGGTGACGTACTAGCAAAAACAGAAGAAGAAGCAATTGCCTATGCACGTCAGTACATTAGTTACTTCCCAGATAACTTTAAAAACAAACCAAAAGTAGAAGCACCAAAATTGCCGGCTACTTTTGAAAAATCAATTGATGACATCATTCCAAAAAACCAAAATGCACCGTTCAATATGCATGATTTAATCAATCGCATTATCGATGAAGGTTCGTTTTGTGAAGTGAAAAAATTATTTGCTGCTGAAATCATTACTGGTTTGGCGCGCATTAACGGACAGTCAGTAGGGATTATCGCCAACCAACCACGCGTAAAAGGTGGTGTATTATTCCACGATTCAGCCGATAAAGCAGCCAAATTCATTAGTCTTTGTGATGCATTCCATATCCCGTTAATCTTTTTAGCGGATGTACCAGGGTTTATGATTGGGACACAAGTCGAGAAGCTTGGTATTATTCGTCACGGCGCGAAAATGATTTTCGCCATGAGTGAAGCAACAGTGCCAAAAATTACAGTAATCGTTCGTAAAGCATACGGAGCAGGCTTATATGCGATGGCTGGTCCGGCATTTGAGCCAGATGTATGTATTGCTTTAACGGGCGCACAAATTGCGGTAATGGGACCAGAAGCAGCAGTAAATGCGGTGTATGCGAACAAAATTGCGGCATTACCGAAAGAGGAGCAAGCGGCATTTATTGAAGAGCGCCGCAACGAGTATCGCGAAGAGATCGATGTGTACCGCTTAGCGTCAGAGTTAATTATCGACGACGTCATCGAGCCGAATGAGCTACGCGCTACATTAGAAAATCGCTTAGATGCATACAAATCAAAAGAGCTAACATTTACACAACGTAAACACGGTGTTAGCCCGGTATAAAATGAAGCAATCCCTCGCGAATAAGCGGGGGATTTTCATTTAAATAAAACATTTTATCGATTGTTAAACGATGTAATGTTAAAACGATGAAAGAGTATCTAAACGTGCATAATGATCTTATCCCTAAGACGCAGAGAAGAAGTTGTATGATACATACGGGTGCAATTTCCTAAAACAAAAAACCGGCAAAAAAGATTGCCGGTTGGGGATGCTAAGGAACTTATTTATTACCGTTTTCGTAACTGTTATTTGCAAATCGACCAGAAGCTTGTTGTTTTTTTGCTTCAGCTTGTTGGATTTGTTGTTTAACTTGGTTAACATCAGTCTCAGTTCCGAATTCCACGTTCATTGCGCTACTATAATTTGCATTCGAACCAGAAGCTTGTTGTTTTTTCGCTTCAGCTTGTTGGATTTGTTGTTTAACTTGGTTAACGTCAGTCTCAGTTCCGAATTCCATGTTCATGTTTTGATTAAAATTTTGGTTGTTATTGTTTGTCATGGATTTCACCTCCCGAAATTAGTCTGTACAGAGAGTGTTTTATCATACGTTTAAAAAAATTAACATTTTTCAGGGGAATTTACATGTAATGGCGGTGGAACTAACCAACCTTTACTTTTATTAAGGCGTAACAGTTTGGCACCAAGCTGTGCTTTACTTGTATGGAATTGACCGTACATGAGCGCGATGTCTTCTCTAGTAGACATCCCCATTGCTTGACTGCATGCGACTAAACCAGCAGCCATGTCTACTGATAGTGCAGCACTAATTTCTGGATCATTAAATTTTGCACCTGGAGGGATATCTTCAAGTTTTGCTACAGGACGCTCAGGTGGTGCTGGTGGTAATCCGACACCATTTGTTTTTAAGATGTTTTCTAACATCTTTACTTCGTCTCTTGCAACTTGGATGATATCTTCAATCATTTTTCGTAAATCTTCATCGCCAGTATGATTATAAAATGTTTGGTATCCAGCGATTAGACCATAGTTTGCTGCGAGATTTGTCCATACACCAAACACTTCGCCGTAATGTAATGGTTCGTCTTTTGGATTGCCACTAAGTATACCCATACTTACACTTCCTTCTTTCATTTTGGTCATGTCAGACAAGGATAGTATGGTTGGAAGTTGAAAAAAAATTCATCAATAATTTATTGTTACTAAACAATACGTCAAAAATAATCAGTAACCACCAAAATATAAAAGTTTATACGCATTGGACTCTATAGTGCAATTGTATATTTTCCTTGCGCTATTGCTGATTTTCTTAAGTAGTATCACACCAATACGCTCAAAAACAGTATATATCTACTTGTTTTTCAGTAGATTGAACAAAATTATTTAAAGTAAATATTAGGGTTTTATGGTAAAATAAGTATAAAAACTATAGTGATAAACTAAGGGGATAGAATAATGGACATATTAAAAACATCATCAAAATCTAATCCAAACTCTGTAGCAGGTGCAATTGTTGCAGCATTAAAAGAACACAATAAAATTGAAATTCATTCAGTTGGTGCGGGTGCATTGAATCAAGCAGTAAAAGCTATTGCCATTGCACGAGGTTTCATTGCACCGATGGGGGATGATCTAATCTGTTCACCTGCATTTGCAGATATTACAATCGAAGGTGAAGACCGGACAGCTATAAAATTAATGGTTGAAAAACGTAAGTAATTTGTATGGTCACGAAATAGCAAAACCGCCAGTTAACCGGAGCTTGGCGGTTTTTCGGCATAAAAGGAGTTCAAATCGAAAGCGGCCACATAAAGTATGTGACCGCTATTGGCATAAATATTTTGTATTTTTCCCCTAAAATAACGTGCCTGTGCATTTTTTAATAATTAGTAATACTGGAACTAGCCAAAAAGCGAAGACCTTACTGTATCAATATTAATAAAAAACTTTCTCAATATTGTACTTCGCTCTTAACGTATTAATAGCGTAAGTTTCGTAAATTTCACGTTCCATCGCATCTTCAATTTCGTATACTTCAATTTTATGAATTTCATCACGGTATTTTTTCATTGGTGATACGTTATCTTCAAAGTGCTTTTTAATGCGTTGACGGATTTTACGTGCTTTGCCGACAAATAGTAATTCATTTTCTTGATTGTAGAAAAAGAAAATACCGCCTTTGTCACGTGTAATCTTATGGAAATCGATGAAGCCGAAATACGGTGTAATTTCCACATCACCAGGCTTCAGTACTTGTTCACGTTGGCGGATAACAAGATCCGGTTTTGGTAGTTCAATTTTAATCAAAATCGTCACGTCCTTATAAATAGTAAAAGTAAATTATAACATATAAATACTATAATGCCTAATTTCATTAAAATAATGAATGGAAAAATAAATAAATTAACCGATGCGCTAATTGCAAATTATCCGACATTATAATTTTAATTTTAAATAAACCCCTCGCACAAATCAACAAATAACCACAACTTCTCACGTTAAGTAAATAAGAAAAAATTTTTTTCCATATGAAATAAAAAATATTTTACATATAAAATTGACCAATTGTTTGATTAAGTTATTCTTAAAAGAATCAATATTCTAATCAAATATAACGTACACTTTTTACATTTCATCCGAACTTTTAGTCAGCATTATTTTTAGTTGGAAATTTTGAAACTATTTCTAGAATTTGTCGTCTGTAAGGTGCCGAAAGAAAGAAGGGATTTATTTGGAAGGAAAAGAGGAGCAAATGCAGCAATTGATGTATGAATATACGAGACATCTTGTTCGGATTGCCTATTTATATGTGAAGGATTGGGATGTAGCAGAGGATATTGTGCAGGAAGTATTTATTAAGCATTATGAAACGATGCATTATTATGAGGGACGCGCATCCATAAAAACTTATTTGACACGTATGACGGTTAATCGCTGTAAAGATTATTTAAAAAGATGGAGTACGAGGAAAACGTATTTATTTGAAATCATAACAGCCAAAGTAAGTGGTAGTGAAAGACAGTTAGTAGAACAAGAGGAACGAAATTTATTGCAGCAAGCTATTTTTAGTATGCCAATCAAATACCGAGAAGTGATTATTTTGTTTTACTATGACGAGCAATCAATTGCAGAAATCGCTAGTTTTTTTAAATGTAATGAAAATACAGTCAAAACAAGGCTTGCACGTGGACGTAAATTGTTAAAAATGCTATTAGACGATGTACAAATGGAGGTGCTTGGACATGAATGACTGGAAAGAAAAGCTTGATCGGATGATGGGAGATACGGTAAAGCAAGAGCAAAATATTCAACGTGGTGTTCAGCAATATATGCGGCAAGGAGCACCGAAAAAGATACAGTATTCTTGGAAAATAGCGAGTATACAAGTGTTATTAGTAGCTATAATCTTCATAGTCATTTTGAACGTATCAAACGAATCAGGCACTTTTATAACAGAGGAAAATATGGGACAAGAAGCCCGACCTCTTACTACTATGTATGATTTTCCGATTTTGTCTACAATACAAGATACACAATATATTCACCGTAATGTATTAAGCTCTGCCCTTGTTAAAGACGGAATAACAAAGAATTATTACGGTGTTTTTGAACGAATTGGCACATACGAGTTGAGTAGTGAATTTTACAAAGTAGGGGATATCGTTACATTTTATAAAACAACATCTCAACATAATAATGAACTGCTTCCATACCAGATTGCAGGTTTGCCTGGTGATACGATTCGTGTAACAGACGGTCAAATTTTTATTAATGACCTCCTATATATCAATGAAACATTAGAATTTGCAAAAAAATCTCAACACAAAATGGTACGGGATCGTCAAGCTGAAACATTACAAGCCAATCAATATTATGTAATTAGTAATACACCAGGAGTGGATGGCGTATTTATTGAAGATAGCGTTACAGATGTGAGAAACTTGTTAGGAAAAGCAGTTGGTTTTATATCGGCAGAACAGGCTATTTTTTCACAGGGGCAGTATATTTGGACAGAGACAGATGTAAGTACTTTTCGCACAAAAGATTACGGACCCGAGCAATTTCTCGACCTTGTCTTAATATCAAATTTAACCAATACACGAATTGATGAGGTTTTTGGTAGTGCAACTATTCCTCTTAGCTATCAACCTGTTTTATTTTCACTTACAAATTATCGTACAGTCACAATGGTGAGTGAAACAGAAGCAACTATTTCATATAAAATACCGGGAACGGTTGAAAAAAACATTTATATGCAGAAGGATTCGGCGTTAAATATTTGGTCAGTTAAACGTTTTGAATAGGGAAGTATATGATATCATCAACATGACAAGCATCGAATCATATATATAATCAATAGGTGCTGCCTTGAAAATTCTAGGCAGCACCATTTTCATCATATTAGTGGAAAAATTTCTCTACGCGCTGAATGACCTCATCAGCAGAAAGACCACTCGCTTCTATGACAGGACCTGAAGTGATTGTCTCGCTAATTCCCATAACGTTTGTATCTTGTCCTGTCACTACGCAGCAATCCACTTTTTTTGCGTCTTCTTCGTTACGAAGCTGAATTACTTCATAACCTTTTGCTTTTAAAGCATCTTCAACGTTTGTTAATGATTGTTCAACACCAATTATTTTAGACATGATTGTTCCACCTCCTATTTGTAATGTGTCATATCACAATGCTAATTATTCACGTTTTGTTTTTAAAGTTGATTACGCAACTAACGGGCATACTTTTTCTTAAGAAACAAAATCATGCTTAGAAGTTCATGTGGTAAAATAATGGAAAAGGAGTTGAGTGTGATTAAAACAAGAGCTAATTATCCATTTGTGTACTTTTTAATCGAACCAAATGTCGTGATGGTTTATCGAATTGAATCGGAGGATTATTTAACTAAAGAAGATTTACTAACAAGTGATATGTGGAAGGTGTATGAAATAGAGAATGGTACTATATTTGAAAAATTCAATCACGAAGAACATAAGGTAATCGAAGGAAGTGGATTATGGATAGGACAAAATGAACTGAGCATTATGCTAGAAGAAATAAATACGCATATTCAAAAAAATCGTCATATGTTACGGGCATCTAGTAAATTGCCTGAACAGCAAGGCGTTATGCATATTGTGATGTCAGAGTCGGCAGCAGGGGCTTTGCGAGTAGCATTAACTCGCCCTAAGACGGTTATTGGTTTTCCAGACTCCTTTTCAATTGGTCCCTTATGGAAATTAGATGAAAAAATAGGGCAGATTTCTCGAAATGAATGGTTATACGACAATATCAACTATGAACAAGAAGATGACGACTATCAACACAAGTTTGCCAATACACTACGTCAAATGGAAGATATCCCACATCATACTCCAATCTATATTTGGTATGGAGATAATGCAAATGAACAAGTGGGGCTTCGCTTTATTCTTTATTTATTGCGCCAAAAGACAAATGAGATATTTCTTATCAATTCCACAGCACTTTACGAGAAATATTGTAAGCCAGGGGAAGAACGACCTGTTCTCCAGACAAGTCAAATGGATTCTAATATTTTGGGGCTGTTATTTGAGCATCATAAAAGAGACAATCCATTATGCAAGGAAAAACGCATACAATTTTATACGGAATGGGAAAAGCTCGCTCAAACGAAGGAAGTGTTACGTTTTTGGATAGACGGTGAAATACACGGTGTACCCGAACATCATATAGATCCATTTATACTGGAAGTAGTTGGAAAGTTACATAGTAAGCAAGAGAAGAAGGAATTTATTAAAACTAACATCGTTATTGGGGAGTTAATGGAACAAATGAAAGGGCATATTGATTTATTCTTTTTCGAATATCGCATTAGACACTTAATTTATAGTGGGCTACTTGAGCTGAAAGGAATCCCAAAATCAATGAGGCACTATAGTATAAGACTGCGGTAGTTCCTCTTTGAAATCGAAGATATTTTGAAACAGTTTCATCAAACTAGCTTCGATATTTTGCTTTGTTGCAAATTTCACCATGCCACGTGTTGCCACCGCTAATCATCTCCCACATTTCTTTGAAAAAGGATGTTGAATGATAACCAGAATTAATCATTCGATGATTTTGCCCAATCAGTTCCTCTTTTGTATATTTTGATATTTGACAAAAATAATCGTTTACATATTGAATAACACCTCGATGATCTGTAATAGCCACAATAGCTGATTCATCTAAAGCGGTTTGAATATCATGTAGCTGCTGCGTCGTTAGATGAAAATGCTTTAAAGAATTAGGATGTAAAATAGTCATCACCTTCAATTTCCAATAATATAGAGCTTTATTATCATATTAATCTTATTGAAAATTGTTATCAATTAAAAGTGCATTTTTAAGGGAATTTAGCAGATTCTAGAGTACAAAAGCAGATTGAGGAACCATTTGCATAGTTAAGCAATGTATGCTGAACCTAATCTAAGAGCTGTTTCTGGAAGCCGAGTCCTCTAGCAACTATATTTTTTCAATTAGCTTCCTGTACCTAAAGTTATCATTCGCCTGTTAAATACGTTATGATAAGGGTATTAGTTATTTTTCAAAGGAGATAGATTTATGAAGAAATGGTCTTTTTTACTAGCAGTAACTTTACTACTAGGAGCTTGTAATAATGATGAAGTAAAACAACAGAAGACAGATGACCAAGGGCATGAACAGCATGATCATGTAACAGGAGATATACAAGAGGAAACGAAGAGTGCAGACATTTTACCTTCATTTTTAGATGAACAAACGGATTTAATGCGTGCAACTTATCAAATCGCAGGCCAAGCACCAGATATTTTACAATGGATGCCATGCTATTGTGGGTGTGGAGAATCGGCTGGTCATAAAAGTAACTTAAATTGTTTCGTGCAAGAAATTAAAGAAGACGGTTCAGTTGTTTGGGATGACCATGGTACACGTTGTAATGTATGTGTTGAGATTGCATTAAGCTCAGCGAAGATGCATCAAGAAGGCAAGTCATTAAAAGAAATCCGTCAAGCGATTGACGAATATTACAAAGAAGGCTACGCAACGCCGACGCCAACAGAAATGCCAGCATAATGAGTTAACTCCATGCACCATTGAATAAACACCTAGAAATGTACATAAATACTTATATGCTTCTTAGAGTATTAATAGAAAGAATAAGTAAAGGTGTTGATGTGATGACTTCAAATCAAAAGATGATTTTATTCATTTTAATGATTGGCAACTTTTTGGCGATTATAAGCACTTCAAGCATTAATATTGTGTTGTCTTCATTTATGACGATTTTCGGTAGCGAGTTACAAACGGTTCAATGGGTGGCGAGTATTTTTTTACTCGCTAACGGTTTAATTGCGCCAATTACGGGCTGGCTAGGGGACCGTTATACATTTGCAAAGATTTTTGTCGGAGGCATTATCGTTTTCGCGATTTCTTCCTTGCTATGTAGTGTGGCATGGTCTATTGAATCACTCATATTCTTCCGTTTCTTGCAAGGGTTAGCGGCAGGAGTTATTGTACCAGCGAGTATGACACTCATTTATTTATTGATTGAACGGGAAAAGCAACCGTTCGCTTTAAGTCTCTGGACATTAGGTGCGATGTTTGGTCCTGCGATTGGTCCAACATTGGCAGGCTTTTTAGTCGGTTCGCTATCCTGGCATTGGCTATTTTTAATTAATATCCCGTTTTGTGTAGCGGTCGTCATTCTTTCAAAATATTATTTAAAAGCAAATGAAGAATCGTCGTTATTGGCGCGTTTTGATACGAAAGGTTTTTTGCTTATCGTTTTTGGCACGGTAGGGATTGTATATTCGCTCAATATCGTTGAAACACAGCTCGTATTAGGCATCTCACTATTCTTAGTTGGCTGTACACTCATTATGTTTTATGTGTTCGATAGCTTTAAAAAGCAAAATCCGATTTTAAAGCTTTCTGTGTTTAAAATCCCGTCCTATACATACGGGTTACTCATTTCTTTTTTCTTGTTGTTTAATTTGTATGCGGCTACCTTATTTATGCCGATTTATTTACAAGATATAAGAGGGATTTCCGTGTTGGAAACAGGGCTCATCCTCATGCCAGCTGCTATCTGTATGGGCATTATTAACTTATTTGCAGGCAACCACTATTCCCATCAGCGAATGCTTGTGTTAGGAATTGTCGGTGTTACGGGGACAGTCATTGGTTCGTTTTTATTAGGGCAAATTGATTTAAATACATCCATTGTATTTATAATGGTAGCGTTAACGTTACGGAATATGGGAATTGCGGTGACGTTCACGGTAGTAAGTGCTGCGGGGATGAGTCAAGTCCCGAAAGAACTAAGCGGTCACGGATCTGCTGTGTTAAACTGGCTCCGTCAAACATTCAGTGCCGTGGCTTTAACCGTCATTTCTATTGTCATTAGTGCCATTACGTTATTGATGGAAGGGCAAGGCATTCCGTATAGAGAAGCATTTACACAAAATGTATCAACTATTTTAATCGTAGGCGGGCTAGTGACATTGCTTGTTATCCCGCTGCTGTGGGTTTGCTCTCGCAATTTATTGCAGATGGCTTATGGTGCTTCAACGGTGGATTAAATCGAAATGCTTATTATTTAAAATGGTTTTATTCAAGAATATGACTAATTATAAACGAATCCCCCTAAAATTCAGTGATTTAGGGGGATTTAATTATTATAAAATTTAAATATGACATGTGTAAAGTGACTCAATCAATAATCCTCATCTTAATTCGTTATGGAAGTACGGTGGTGATTATTTTCGTAATATGTGATACATTCCTCAATAAATTGAATGATTTCTTTTTTTATAGGATATAGTTGCATCGTAGCAGATTGCTCTTCATCTTTCCTAATTTGCCAAAATGCCTCAACGAGTACTTGATTATCTCCGAATGTTTCCTCAGATAATAGTAAAATGTCTTCAGCAATCAGTTGACCGTGACGTGAATGCGGTATTTGTTCCTCTTCTATACATAGCTCTATTCGTTTAATGATATTTATCCACTTTGTAATGTTTCCTTGAGAATCCTCCATTTTTGGTAAACTCTTTATTAGCTGAACTTGTTCTTCTTCATTAAATAGCTGATTCAATAACAGTTGTTTTTGTTCTAGTTTTTGTTGTTTGTTTTTAGTAAGTAGAGGTAACAATTGCATCCAGTGCAATTTCCCCTCAATCTTTAAGACGTTTAATAGTGTTTGAGTATGAAGAAGCGATTGTTCAAGTGCTTTTTTGTCTGTTTCTAGCTGCATTTTATGTACGGTTAGTACTTTTTCAATGGAGAGATCATTAATAATTTGTTCAATATCTTTGAGAGACATAGATGTTTCTTTTAATAATGAAATCTTTTGCAATAATAACAAATCACTTTCTGAATAAAACCTTTTCCCATTTTCATCTTTTAATGATGGTACGGCTAAGTTGATTTGATCGTAATAGCGTAAAGTTCGTACTGACATATTCAACCTTTTAGCAACCTCACCTGTCGTAAAATATTCCATATTTTCCTCCTTGAAAAAAGTGGTTGAAGGTTACGTAACGTCACCATATATGATGAAGATAGCATAGAAATGATGGAGGAGGAAGAACAAAAATGAATAATCAAAATAAATGGTCTCAAAAAGAATGGAGCTGGAGAGAAGGGGGAATATTGCTGTTCGTCGTATTAGTGATTATCCCCATTTTTGTAGAAGGATACTTGCAGAGACTGATAGAACAGCTATTGCAAAACAGTTTATATGCAGGCACTCTTACAGGCGCTATTATGGCTATTGTGTTTGTTCTATGCACTTATTTTATCGCATTAAAACCGCATAAACTTAGTTGGGCATCAATAGGGCTACGTGGATTTCCTTTATCGTATTGGAAATGGATTATTTTATGGTTAATGGTCCTTATAGTTTTAAGTATAAGTATTCTTTTGCTGATGGACTTATTGCAAATCAGTTGGGAAAATAATAAGACAGAAGCACTCAAAACAGATGTAAATGGCACAACGATCCTTATAGGATTTATATCAGCATCCATTATTTCGCCAATCTATGAAGAGATATTTTATCGTGGATTTTTATATAAGTGGTTGCGTATAAAATATGGCGTAACGATAAGTTTGTTGGTAAGCCCCTTTATCTTTATGATCGTGCATATTCCCACTTATAATACATTGCCTATTACTTTTCTTTCAGGGCTGATTTTTGCCTGGACATATGAAAAAACTAGTTCAATTATTCCGGCCATTATGATCCATGCAGCTTTTAACGGAATTGCTATTCTCATGACATTGATTTCTTAAAAATACAATTTGAGTCGTGCATATTTTCTATCTATATGTCCAATAGATTTCGATGATTTCAAAAAAGGTAGAGGTTATTTCCTCTGCTTTTATTATTTGGTGTAAGGGGTAAAAGTTAATGAAGTATCTTAGCTGTGACATGTTATACATATTAAATCAACAAATGAAATTTTTTTTGCAACGAATTCCAATTTTTATCGTCTATAGCGTGAAAATGAGGTGATGTGATGCGAGAGGAACTGTTACATGAAGCAATGGATTTGCATACCGAGCACCTATTGCGGCTTGCGTATTTTTATGTACAAAGCTGGGAAGTAGCAGAAGATATTGTACAGGAAAGCTTCATTGCGCTTTATGAAAAAGCGGAACAGTATAAGGGAGAGGCTTCTCTCAAAAATTACTTGAGGAAAATTGTAATTAATCGTTGTCACGACTATTTACGTAAGAAAAAAAGGTGGCAACTTTTTCTCCCATTTAAAAATGCAAAAAGTGCCGAACAGGAAATCGTCCTTTCAAATGAAAAAACAACATTGCTACAGGCTGTAATGAAACTAAATGAGAAATACCGAGAAACCATTGTATTGTATTATTTTGAGGAACTTTCAACCGTCCAAATTGCACAATTACTCGTATTGAATGAAAGTACGGTAAGGTCACGTTTAAAACGAGCAAGAGATGAGCTGAGAAGATATTTAGATGACTCACAATGGGAGGTGCTTTTACATGAATCACTTTAAGAAACGATTAGAAGAGCAAACACCGATTTCATCAGCTCAAAAGCAACGTGTAAAAAGAAGCGTATTAAGTCAAAAAGGAAAGAAGCAAAGTATGGGATTCATCCCGATAGTAGCGTCCTTTACGTTTGTCGTTGTTGTGATAGTAGGAAGCTTTATGTTACTGAATACAAATTCTTCACAAATTGAAACAGGTACAACGCCTCCTATTGAATTTACAACCATTTACGATGTGATGGTGGGGGACGGAGAATCCGTGTCGGTAGCCGACATGGATCAATGGAATAGTGAGCTTTACTATTATGATGACCGTCAGCACATATTTCAGAAACGTCATTTTAATCTATACACTACATTAGTGACAGATAGTGATCTTTTAGAGATAGGGGATTTAGTAGGGGTGCTTGATGAAAAGCAAAAAGTTCCGATGATTGGAAATGTTATCGCCACACCGAATGACCGAGTAAAAGTAGAAAATGGTCAATTATATATAAATGACAAACTGTTCGAGCAATATTATTTTGCAGGGATGGAGAAGAACGTTTTTGAAGAGAAGGGCGGGAACCTACTTGAAGTGAAGCTAACAGAACAACTGGAAGTAAATACATTTGATTATGTCATTGCTTCTTACGATTGGATAAATGCCCCTGTTTTAATGGCTAAAGAAGCAAAAGAGGTTTATAAAATCGAACATATACAACGTTCTTCAACAGATGAACAAGAGCAAGTGGCAAGCTATTTAGAAACGGGAGATGAACAATATTTAATCGGTGTGTCACCAGAAATGATTTTAAAAACGTATTTATTTACAGTGAGTGATAATCATAATACAGTTCCTAAATTGAAAGCATTAGCTCTAAAAGAATTTAGTATTGTATGGCCATATGATTTGATCTATCATGAGGAGAAATTTGAGGAAATGCTTCAACATGTTCCGGCATCTATTTACCAAGGTACAGCAAGCATGCATATCAAAGGTTGGGATATTCCGTTTGTTACTGTAGAATTTCAAAAAATCAATGATGTTTGGAAAATTTCCAAGATTGAGTAGTGTATTAATAGAATAAGACTGTAAACAAACCAAGGTTTTAAATTTGTCTACAGTCTCCTTTTTCACTAGATAGAAACTTTAAAGGGTTGGTAAAGGCATGATATTATAAACCGTTACAATAGGGAAGTTTATCACTATTTGATTTATATAGTTTGCTGTCCTTTTATAAAAATGCTATTTTGATACTATTTAATATTTATTGCTTATTCGGGTTGCGATCAATGAACTCATTAATTTCATCTTTTAAGCGATATACTTGTGTGAAATAAAGACGTTCGGGTACATTATCACGTACTAGCCATTCTTTTAATACGTTATGGTGAAAAGTCACGAAGTACTCCATTAAAATTCCTCTGTCAATGCCTTGTTTTTTTGCCATTTCTGCTATAGAAAGACCTTCCTTCCAGTAGGCATCGTACTCTTGTTCAGTTAAGTTTAATAATTCATAAATTTCTTCGTAGTTATATTTTAGACTGTATTCGTATTCTTTTTCTACATTATCATTATTTTCCAAGTCCATTAAATCAGTATTATTAGCTAAAATTAAATCAGCATTATTCTTTTGTACTATATCGGTATTTTTAACTTCACTATCATTATTTGAATTTTTCTCCGCATTAGCCAAAAGCGTGAAGGAAAGGAAAGTTGAAATCAGTAGAAGAGGAATATATTTTAAAATCCTTGTCATTCTTTTTCTCCTTATATTGTAATTATTTATTTCAAGTGCAGTTTGTATAAAATTAAGAAGTATTATACGGGAATTCCTCAAATAGAATAAATTGTTTCATTTAAAAATGCAAAACCATTCAGGAAGATGGAGGTGATACTATGAAAATCAGAATATTTTTCTTAATTGTCGGAATATTGTTTGTTTCTGCTTGTGGACAAGAAATTGTTAAGGAAGAGCATGAAACATATTTATTAAATAAAGGATGGGAAATAAAAGAGTCTATGGAAATGGAAACCTATATATTAGATATTCCTAATGAAATGCTTAGTAATTATGAAGCGAGTGGTGTGACAGTTTTAAGTGAGTATTTAGGGGAGGAAGTTACAAAATATTCTTATGAGTTAAAAGAAAAAGATATGGAAGGAGAACGTTTGAAAGCAGTACTATTTGAAGCCGAAGAAGCGATTATTGGAGGTTATGGGATACTTCCAAGTTGGACACCTGGTGTATTTAATTTGGAGGATAAAGAACGCCTAATCAACGAACAAATGATTAAACAATAAGAGCTAGTAATGTTAAAAATGAAGTGACTCTCCCATTTAAGTAAGTCTTACTTGCCACGACTGAACTTCACTATTAGATGAAAGTCAAGCGACAAATGAAAAAATAATGGTATTCATTAATCCAATTATGATGCGCATTTTTAGTCTGTTACATCTATGGATAGTGCCGATTTATTGGACAATGAGTGCTTTATTATTAATAGCACAACAATTATTAATTGAAAAATATGTAAATAGAATAACCAGCCCCTCTTACGAAAAATGTAAGAGGGGTTTGCTAATTTTAATAACCATATTCTAAATTTGGGACGAGTTTGAAAAATATAACAATAAAGTCGTTTAAAAATCTAACTCTTATTAAACACTTGCTCCAGATTGTGGAGAATGGAGTTTACTACTATTTATGATACGGTTCACCATGATGTATCTAAATGAGGGATTTTATTATTTTTTTGTTATTTATCGTGATTTTAATTTCTACAAGGGAATTTTGTTTTTAGTACAAAGTAGGGATTGGATAACAGGCAACCGTTTCAATAAATCTTTCATCAAAACCATAGAACGTCCAGAATGTACCGTTCCACCTATATCCTGCAACTTCAACAGTATATGAATAAACACCCAAAAGGTTAAAAAGGACAAATAACTATGGATAGAATGTATATAAATCAGCTTTTTATTTTTACCTAGATAATAATTATTAATAAAATAATAGAATTCTCATGTTTCTAAAACACCATTGGATAAGTTGCCCTAATATCCCAAAATAGCTACATTCTGATTTTGCAAAACAAATCCATTATCCGACCATCCTAAAGTGTTCAAAATATACCCTAAAGAATCTGCATTATATCTTCCAGCGATTTTTTGATAAGCCAATAGCTCATACTTTTTATCCGAATTAAAGTCAACAGGATATAAGCCACTTAGAGGATTTACAAAACCTGTAATAGGACTTTTCAGTTTACCATTTTCATCATATATTTCAGTTAAATACTCAGCACCTTTTGTTGAAATATCTATCATGTACTTTTTATTATTGATTTTACTGACAACTTCCACTTTGTAGTAGTCTTGATAAGTAATCTCATATTGATATTGCTCATTATATACATTGAAATCAAACAGTAAATGTGCGGTATTTCCCACAAAGGAATAAATATAATGGTACATGATTCCACCACTACCGCCTGTAGCAATACTTATTAAAATATCATCTACTCCATTCCCAGTAAAATCCCCCAAGAATACAGTAGGATTGTAGCCAGCATTTTCTCGAAGTGTAACACTTTTAACAGTGCCAGTTCCTCTATCTTGAACGAGCAGAGTTATATTTTGAGTAAATGGACTAGCTGGAGTCTTTATTCCGGTTAAATAAACATTATCAAGCACTCTATCCCCCGTTACATCACCACGAGCAAACGAAACAATCTTTGGCTGATTCATAGTTGTCCTAGAATAATAGTTATACATCATAAACTCCTTTTTATGAGGATTTGCATTATCATTTTCTAACCGTCTTAAAGAATTAATGCTCTTTATAACTAGCCTTCATTAAGTAATATCTAATCACCAGCTTCTTAAAATTTATAAAGCCAACTGAATTAACATTAGAATATTATACGTACCCCGCTCTCGAAGTTTCCTAAAGAATGAATTACGTTTATTATTCAACATAAAGGAGGGGGAAAAATGAAGAAATACAATTCTTTTTCTTGTACGGTTACCATGATTCAAGATTATCTAGTAGGTTCAGATGAGGAATTAAAAGGGTGTTTTAAATTAATGTCCTTATTAAGAGAAGATGGTTCGATAGTAAATTTCGTTTTTCTCGAGATTTGAAGTATTTTTATCTAATTTACCCATCAGCCTATAAAGAATATATTAAAACCAACAGTAAATAGGTAAGAAGTAAGGGGTGAATAAATTTACCAAATTGGGATAACCTTAAGAAAATTCGCTGATTGGCGAGCCTGTTAAAGCGAAGATAGAGATGTAGTTTCACTTACACTTAATTCCTAAAGTTGGCCACTACGTCGAATCAGCCACTTGCTTAGCAAGTGGCCTTTTACATTCTGTTACTCATGTATATTTCAGCTTTTTTTTACAGGAACCATATCTAATTATTTCAATAGTCGTTTTTATATAAAATAACCTCATTTACTTATGATACGGTTCTCCATTATCAATGGTAAACGCCATCCTCAACAACCTAGCCTCATTGTTGAATAGAATCATTCGCATTTTTTAACAACCGTATTGTAAATTAAATAATTTTTTGTTGTTTAACATCTGGTATGAGATAGCCTGATCTAAGAATTGATCTGTCTTATAAGGAAATATAGGTACCTGCCACTTTATTATAGATGCGTTCATCTTTTACATTGCAAATAAGAAATAGCAAGCTCAGTACGGGTTGTAACTTGAAACTTACGATATAAGTTTTGAAGATGTTTCTTCACCGTATTTTCACTGACGAATAGTTGTTTGGCAATATCGATATTTTTATAGCCCCTACAAATATACGCTAAAATTTCTTCCTCTCGGTCCGTAACATGAATGGTACTTTTAGGCTTAGTATATTGGTGTAGCAAATACTGATTTTCAATCGTCTGTTTTAAATAGAGTAATGTTAACATGTCCTTTTGATTAAAACGTGGCTCATGATTTTTTCTGAGTAGGCCAATTGCTGCGACGGATTCCTGATCCTTTTTTATATACATGACCATTTCGTCATCATAGGCATTTGCCTTTAGAAAATATTTTTTGTAGTATTCCATATGCTTTGGAGGACAATCATGATTTTCATGCATTAATTGAATGGATTGTTGCTTTTGAATATTCGTAGGGTGTAAAGGGTCATAGTATTGATACGTAGATAAGTAATTTTGTATAGTATGTTGGTCCATATTGTATAGTACGGGTGTATCATGCAAATGCTCGTCTGATACTTCCCAAAAGAGCGTATGATGGAAATGCAAGTTCTGGCTGAATAACTGTAATACAGCGTATTTAAAACCTTCGTTGCTTTGAGATAAATTTATATTCGAGATTTGGTAAATCGTTTTCAAAATACTTTCATACTCGTTTTTTGCAAACACATAAATCACCACTTTTTCTCTTTTATGTATTCTATATTCTCTTAAAATAAATATTATCCTTTTGGGTAATATCTTTTTTTATTTTCTGTATTTAAACTGAGTGTAGGAAGTGAGTGGTTTTCATACATGAAATGAAGGAGTGGTTACATGAATTTACAGGAGTATGCTTCATATGATGGATTGGGACTAGCTGAATTAGTAAAAAACAAACAGGTGACACCAAAAGAGCTTGTACAATTAGCGATTCAAGGGATAGAAAAAGTCAATCCAGCGATTAATGCGGTAGTGAGTGTTCTTGAAGAGCAAGCAGATCATGCCATTACGAATTTAGATGAAACACAACCTTTTGCCGGTGTACCATTTTTGATTAAGGAATTAGTATTACATGCAGAAGGGGTTCCTCACAGCATGGGGAGCCGTATTGCAGAAAACACAGTAGTACCTGTGGATAGTGAACTAATGAAGCGGTTCAAAAAAGCAGGATTGGTGTTGTCAGGTACAACGACAACACCAGAGTTCGGCTATAATGCAGCAACGGAAGCGGTTGTTTATGGACCAACACGAAATCCATGGGATCCGAATTTTAGCCCAGGTGGATCTAGTGGCGGATCGGCGGCAGCGGTTGCTAGTGGGATTGTACCAATTGCCCATGCAAATGATGGGGGTGGATCTATTCGTATCCCAGCTTCCTGTAGTGGATTAGTAGGCTTAAAGCCGACACGTGGACGCATTCCAGAAGGACCGTTCAATAGTGAATTATTAAATGGAATTGCAATCGAATTTGCTGTTACAAAATCCATTCGTGATACAGCTGCACTACTTGATCAAGTAGCGGGGCCAGATATCGGCAGTTATTCAAAATTAGAAATGAACCATGCTCCTTACAGTAACTTAATTCAAACACAGGTAAGACCGTTAAAAATTGCTTGGACAACTGAACCAAATTCGGGTGTACCGGTGGATCCAGAATGTGTAGAAGCGGTTCATAAAACAGTCCAATTATTAAAAGAATTAGGACATGAGGTTGTAGAGGCAAGACCGAAGTATGAACAAGCTGCTTTTGCAAAGGCAACAGTGAACATTTGGACAGCGAATATTTATATGATGATTCAAGGGGCAGCAGCTAGTAGTGGCTTGAAGCCTTCACCAGAATACATTGAATCAGCTATTTGGAAATGTTATGAGTATGGTCGTGAGTTAAAGGCGAGTGAGTTATTAGAGGCAACAGCAGTCAATGCGGGTGTATCTCGTCAAGTTGCGACATTCTTTGAAGATTATGACGTCTTATTAAGCCCAACGATTGCTACATTACCAGCGAAAATTGGTGAGCTAAATGCGAATAATCCATCGATTGATGCTGTAGAATGGACAGAGCAAATTTTCACGTATGCACCATTTACGAATTTATTTAATGCAACAGGGCAGCCTTCATTGTCATTACCGATCGCTATGAGTAAAACAGGCTTACCAATCGGTTTACAATTTACAGGGAAATTTGCAGATGAGTTAACTTTACTACAATTAGGCAAGCAACTAGAGGAAGCGGTACCGTGGAAAGATCGCATACCAAACATTCATGTGAGCAAGCCTATCAACCAAAATGTAACAACGGTTTAAGTTAGAATGAGGATTAATTTTAAGGCAGCTTCGGGAAATAGATCATTTTCCGAGGCTGCCTTTTGTTTAGGCTCTGTTAAATTTCAATGTTGATGAAGCGTAAAAAAATAGAATTTCTATTTTTATTCAATTAACGCACTCCGTTACTTTAAGTGAGATGTTTCACAAATCTCCTTTGCTCTACGTTCCATTGATTTAGAGTAACCAAAACAATCTCTAAATAACTTCCTGCCAATATATTTTTGAAAATTAGTGTATTTATAGCGGTAAAACTCGTTCCAATAGCTAATCATTCTATTATAGCTTTTGCAAAACGAAACAATATTTTCAAGACAAAATCTTTTAATCCGTTCGGTATCCTGCTCTTTTAAAATATCATAAGTCATCTCTACTATTTCTACTACATATTCATCACATATTTTTACGATATAAGGAATAGCCCAGTCTTCATAATCCATCTGAAGCAATGAATAAATATGCTTTTGGCGAACAAACCCGTCACAACTTCTTGAATACATACAATGCAAAATCATTTTTTGTCGTTGACTTAAATTTTCTTTCACTTCATCTGCAATATCAATGTAGTAGGTACGATAAGGAAATCTAATCACTTTATTATCTTGAACATATTGAATAGTATCCTCGGACACACCGCTAGTGACATTATTATAAGTTTTATGAGGAATCATTCCAACCACTGTCGTCACATCATCTCTTAAATAGTTTGGAAATCCATCTTGAAACATCCAATCACATCCTTGCTTCGTATAAGGCTACAAAAGTGTAAAAACTGCTTTGTAGTTGAATAAGTAACAAAATTTATATCGTGAACTTAGATAACCTAAATGTATGATATGTTTCTGTATTTTGTATTAGATTTCCTTTAATAATCAAGTCTTTCAAAGTGACTTCATTTCTCTGGTGTTGAACACTTTCTTTTTGAATGGCTTTTAGAATATCAGTTGCTCTCACGTTCATTACTAATCTTTAAATAGTTACATCAATCATAGAATATCAGTTCTTGTAAATCAATTTTCAACAATAAATATTAACAAAGCCTTTGTTTAAAATGTGTGAGTGATGTTTACTAAGAAGCAGGGGATAGCACTACCATGTTAGAGAAAGGTATTTACTAATGTCGAATCGAATGTAACATAGAAGGATTGAAAAACGGGAGTGAAATAAGAGAATGGATCAAGATATGCTACAGAAAAAATTGATATTATTTTTCCTTCAAGATCATATTAGTTTTCTTACGAATAAAATAGAAGCTGATTTTCATCAGCATCATTATATACAAGTAACACTTGCGTTGGATGAGCCTTTTACACTTGAAGTAGAAAATCAAGTGTTCCATACCATAGGAGCGATTATCGATTCGAATAAAGCGCATAAATTGCACGGGACGAATGGTTGGCAACTGTATTTATTAGTGAATCCAGAGTCTATTTTTGGTGAGAATTTACGACAAAAATTAAATGACACGAATGGTGTTTATATTTTTCAGCAGATGCATCAGGAGCTGTTAACAACCATTCATCGCATAAAAGCTGTACATAATTATCAACAGTACGATTCATTTTTGCATCATTTAAAACAAGCGTTGGCTATTCAAGTAGTGACATCACAATCGATGATTGATCCACGTATTCAACAAGTGCTTGAGTATATTAAAGGTACAGCTCTTGAGGAAGTGGAGATAAAGAGGCTAAGTCGTTATATCTATTTATCGGAAAGTCGATTGTCACATTTATTTAAACAGGAAATGGGCATTTCTTTAACGAGTTATTTATTGCATGAAAAGATAAAAAGAGCATTTCAACTCATATTTAGTGGTTCAAGTATGACAGATGCAGCGATTGAAGCGGGGTTTAATAGTTCGTCGCATTTTACAAGGAGTGCGAAAGAAAAATTAGGCATGACTCCTAGTGCGATTAAAAAAGATAGCATCTATTTGAAAGTATGAGGCTGAATCACCCTTTATAGTAAAAGTAGAAAGGGTGATGGAATTGAATGAATTTTTAAAAGAGACTCCGATGTTAGACTTTCAGCATCCTGATATTCAGCAAATAGTGGAACAGCGAAAGTGGCACAATTTATCGGAAAAAGAAAAGATTGCACAGATTTATGATTTTGTGAGAAATGACATTAAGTTTGGCTATAACAGCAGTGATGATATATCGGCATCACAGGTGCTCCAAGATGGATATGGACAATGTAACACAAAAAGTACACTGCTTATGGCACTGTTACGAGCAGTTCATATTCCTTGTCGGATTCAAGGGTTTTACATTGATAAAAAAATGCAAAAAGGGGCATTAACAGGTTTAGCTTATTTCTTTGCACCAGAGAAAATTGTCCATGCTTGGACAGAAGTATATGTTGAAGAACAGTGGTTGGCGTTGGAAGGGGTTATTATCGATGATCGGTACTTACAACAAGTAAAGGATAGGCTGAGCTGTGTCAATAATGGCTATATTGGTTACGGTATTGCAGTAGAGCAAAAAGAGGAGATTAATCTATGCTTTAAAGGCCAGAGTACGTATATTCAAAGTTTCTCTATTACAGATAAGCTTGGAATTTTTACAAGCCCTGATGAATTTTTTCAGCGATACAACAATACAAAGAGCTTTGTCAAAAGAGTGCTGTTTAACTTTTTACGTAAAAGAATAAATAGACGATTAGAGCGTATAAGAAATACTCCATCTACAAATTAAGGGAATAAAGTTATTTAAAAGCAACTAATATTTGAATGTTTTGCGAGCGTTCCCTTATACTCAAAAGGGAACGTATGTTTATTTTTCGGGTAGGATGCTAAGTACGAGATGATTTCATGAGAGGGGAATAGAATGGAAAAAGAGAATATGCGATTAGTGCATCTGATTGAATATGCTAATTCAAAAAGTGGAGCAAAAGCCTATTTTAGAGAGGATTGGGGCTGTTATTATTTTGATTTACAAGGAAAACAATTTGGACTTATAGGAAACAAAAATAATCGATATGTTCTTACTGTAAAAGGCATTCCTGAGGAGAATGAGATTTTACGTACAGTGTATCATGATGTAAGTGCTGGTTATTATGCTAATAAAAAGCACTGGAACTCCATTAATCTGGAAACGGATGAACTATCTAATGATGAATTAAAAAGAATGATTGATCTATCGTACCAATTAGTTTTTGAGAAATTACCAAAAAAAGTGCAATCTTCTTTAAAGGAAGAGCATCAACAAAATGTAGATTGAAGATCATATTTTAAGCGATTTTATTTTATAAGTCTTCATAACAACTATGGTATATAAAAAAACCTTGCTAACTATCATACATACAAAAACCAAGGAACACGAACCTAAAGGTGTTCTTTGGTTTTTATTTTTTCCTTTAATTTTAGAATAGCTTCATTTTAGAAAAATGATATGAATGAAAATCTAATGCGCATGATGATGTTCGTGCTGCGTATTGAAATTACATAAAAGTGTATTTTCATGCTTGTGTGAGGCTGGTTCCAGTTGGATAGTGACATGATGTATCGATAAATGTTGCAGTTGATGCTCTAATGTTTGAAGTATAAGTTGGCTTTCTTTTATAGTTAGTGTGTCTTGAACGACGGCATGGCAAGATAATGCATTTTGTCCACTTGTAATGGACCAGATGTGAAGGTCATGCAGGTCAAGTATACCTTCTGTTTCACGGAATGTACGGATAATTTCATCGATATTTACATTCGACGGTGTACCTTCCATTAAGACATGGACGGCATCTTTTGTGACACGGAAGCCACTCACTAACACTAAACCAGCGACAATGATACTCGCTAATGGATCAGCCCAACCCCAATCGAAAAAGAGAATAAGAAGCGCGGCAATAATAGCGCCGACCGAGCCGAGCATATCACTAATCACGTGTAAAAAGGCAGCTCGCATATTCAAATTGTCCTTTGTATCGCCCCCGCGCATTAAAATCCAAGCAACCACAATATTTACAAGTAATCCGATACTCGCAATGTATAACATGCCTGTTGAAGCCACTTCTGGCGGATTGGCAAAGCGCCCGATTGCTTCGTAGAAGATGAAAAGGGCGATAGCAATTAAAGTAATGCCATTAAAAACAGCAGCCAAAATTTCAAATCGTTTATAGCCATATGTTTTTTGATTATTTGCGGCTTTCTCTCCGAGGGAAAAGGCAAGAATACCAATAGCAAGGGAGATCGCGTCGCTTAACATATGACCGGCATCGGATAATAGCGCTAAACTATTCGTAAGTAATCCGCCAATGACTTCGACAATCATATAGCCTGCAATGATAATAAAAGCAATGAGCAAAGTTTTTTTATTTGCTCCGTGTGTATGGTCATGACCATGACCATCATGATGGTGTCCCATAATTAAAACCTCCTACATATGTTTGGCATGCTCAATCATTTGTTGTAAAACGGCCATTACGTGCTCATCGTCCTGTGTGTAATAAATCGTCGTTCCTTCTCGACGAAACTTCACTAATCGCATGTTTTTTAAAAATCGCAGCTGGTGTGAAACGGTAGATTGCTTAAGATTGAGGTGTTCTCCAATCTCATGTACGGCATATTCTTGCTTAGATAATAAATGTAAAATACGAATACGTGTCGGATCTCCTAAAGCTTTAAACGTTTGTGAAACTAAAAATAATACTTCCTCATCTAAATCTCTTACAGTTGTTTCCAATTGTTCATTATTCATAACAATACACATCCTTTTATATTAATATATGCTTATATGATTAATTGTTCATATATAAATATAATGCGTAGTATGTAATAAAGTCAAACTTTTTCGAAAATACAGTGGTTTTATTTATTTCTGTACAAAAGCTTTTCATCAATAATTTAAATAACAGCTGACACTTGTACATATAGTGAAGCATAATGAAAAAGGAAAGAAGTGAGAGAGCAAATTAATGGAAAATTGGATTGAAGGCATTATGAGTGAATGGGGATATATTGGGATTGCTTTATTGGTGGCATTAGAAAATATATTTCCACCTATTCCTTCTGAGTTCATTTTAACATTCGGTGGTTTTATGGCTATTCGAACTACCATGACTGTACCCGGTGTCATTATGGCTTCTACGATTGGCTCGGTAGCAGGGGCGATTTGCCTTTATAGTATTGGTAAGTTAGTACAATTATCGACTTTAAAACGATTGTTAGCAGGGAAGGTCGGATGGCTTCTTCGACTTCGTCCGCAAGATATTGATTCGGCCGCTGTATGGTTTCAAAAGCATGGATTTGCAACGGTGTTCCTCTGTCGGTTTATACCGATTATTCGTAGTTTAATTTCGATTCCGGCTGGGATTGCCCGGATGCCGTTCTTACTTTTTATTCATTATACAGCACTTGGTACATTGATTTGGAATACGGTATTAATTATGTTGGGTGCATGGGCGGGGGATAATTGGTCAAGTATTGTTACGACATTTGATCAATACAAATATTATCTCTTAATCCCCGTAGGCATTTTTATTATTTATTCCATGCTTCGTTTGAATAAAAGACAAAAGGAGATTTGATGAAAGCTAAATGGGGTTTACGCATCATTTTATTATTTGGTGTTTATGCCGTTGCGATGTATTTTTATATTTTTTACAGTAGTAATAACAGTATACCAGACGTATTAAAAGGAACTGCAGCAGATCCAAGTACTTATATGACAGGACGTGAACTATATTTAAGTGAGAGCTACTCGAAAATCAGAAATTTTTTATACTTTATTAAAACACCATTTGAATGGCTAATTTATCTTTTTATTTTAATAACAGGTCTATCCAAACTACTCGAAAAGTGGAGTTTAAAGTCAAAATGGACGATTGTAAGAAACGCCTTATACGTATTGTTGCTATCGGTCGTAACGTTTTTATTGTTGTTGCCCATTAATTATTGTGCTTATTTTTTTGCCAAGAGCTATGGGGTGAGTACACAACCTTTTCAACAATGGCTGACACAATATGCGATGAACTTTGGTTTGGAATTTATCACATCACTCATCTTTGTCAGTATTTTATATTTCTTTATTCGCCAAGCAAAACAGCGTTGGTGGGTGTATGTATGGGCAGTCCAAATTCCGATTACGCTGTTCTACGCATTTATACAACCACAAATCATTGACCCCCTCTATAACGATTTTACTGCGATAGAGGATAAACAGCTGGAGGAGAAAATACTGGCACTGGCAGAGCAAGCAAATATTCCAGCAGATCATGTATACGAAGTGGAAATGGCGGATGAAACAACCGCGATGAATGCGTATGTCAATGGGATTGGCTCGAATACGCGAATTGTATTATGGGATACAACGCTGCAGCAATTATCTGAAGAAGAGGTACTATTTGTCATGGCACATGAGATGGCACATTATGTACATAAGGATATATACAAAAATTTACTTTATTATTTTGGTATTACGTTCATCTTGTATTGGCTAATCGCTAAATGGATGCCTCGAATTATTGCGAAGTACGGAGCCATTTTAAATATTAAGCGTATGGAAAGCCTTCATTCCTTACCGTTGTATTTAATCCTTTCATCGATGTTGTTTTTTGCAACGAATCCGCTAGATAACGCGGTGAGCCGTCATCACGAAATACAATCAGACAATTATGCGTTAGCATTAATAGAAGATGAAGAAGCAGCTATTTCTTCATTTCAAGCTTTAGCGAGAGCGGGACTTAGTGAGGTAAACCCGCCGCTACTTGTAAAATGGTTCCGCTATACACATCCACCGCTAGTGGACCGGATTTATAATTTAATGGAACAATAAGGAGAATAACCATGTCCTCTGCGGTGGGACTTGGTTATTTTTATTATGCTATAATAGCAAAGAGGTGAATGAAATGTTTATATCAGAAAAGCAAGTAGAAGTCCGCTATGCAGAGACGGATCAGATGGGGGTAGTCCACCATGCAAGTTATATTATTTGGTGTGAGCTTGGACGTACACAAATCGTCAAGGATTTAGGGTTTAATTATGCCGAATTAGAGCGTTCTGGCTATGTTTCCCCGGTATTAGATATATCTCTTCAATATAAAAAAGCGATGCGTTACGGTCAGGTTGCTACAGTCCGTACTTGGATTGAATCGCATGGTAAATTGCGTACTACATATGGCTATGAAATTTTACATGAAGATGGCTCAGTGGCCGTAACAGCTACGAGTCAGCATACGATTATTCGAAAAGATACATTCCGTCCTGTAGCGCTTCGTAAAATCGACGAGGCGTGGGATGAGAAATATAAGCAAGAAGCGCGAATAGTTGAATAGGGGAAAGGGGGTGTTTGGAACGTTTTCACGTTCTGGATACCCCCTTTTTAATCAATAGATACTAAGAAATATTATTGTGGCGGTGGTCGTAAAGATTCCGTACTTAGATGGCTCCTTTTTCACTTTCAAGGTATTTAAATTGTTGGTATAATTAAGTTTGTGACTATTTTTGAACGAATGAAGGAAAGGGTGTTCAGATGCAGACAGTAGCAACTGAGAAATTGCGTTTACATATCGTACTGACAAATACAGCACGTGAAGCGATTAAGCAGCATGTTCAAGATGAACACGCCTTTTTTAATTTACAAAAAGCGTTTGTTGTGTTCGTTGAAAAACTTGAAACGGATGGTACACAGCTTTCCTTAACGCTTTATTTTGACCCCCAAATCAATAAAGGGCTTGCAAAGAAATTCCCAGAGCGCGTTTGTATTATGGATTGCTTATTTGATATGAAAAGCGGTTTAGTAGCGAAAAGCTTCCGGACACGTGGTATTGGTACGCCAGTTGCGACGAATCGACGTGAACGGATGTTAGTTCATTTTGTACCAACACGGATTAATGGTCATACATATCCGGATAAGTTTATTACATCGCTTGCCAATCTGCCGTTCTCTAAAGAGCGATATGATTATATTAATAAGCGCATTACGAGCTGGGAAGGGTATTTAAAGGTTTTAAATAAAAACGCAGAAATTGAAGACATTGAAGCGAACTTTTCAAGTCCCCGTTTTAATGCCGAGTTTTCACATGTTGTCATGCAGTTATCGGGAATCGATGCTAAGCAGTGGAAGCAATTGAAAGGTTTAAGTTCTCGCGTACGCGGCTATCACGTAGATTTAGGAGACGTTGTGAAAGTCAATCGTGGTGATCGTACCGTAGAAATTGAGTTAAAACCGGATATGGCGCGTCGTGCACGAAAAAACGAGCTTCATTTTGAATCGAATAAAATCGAATTTAGTAATGCAGCGACAAAAGCACAATTACAACGCTTGCTGCGCGGCTTTGAGCGATTGAAAGAAGGACTTGCAGCGAATGCGAACTTAGAAAATATCTTATTTGAAGATAAACCGGTTATCGCAGAGCGCCGCCAAGACGTCGAATTACAATTTCATAATTCATTAAATGAATTCCAACAAGCGGCTGTTGTCGGAGCCATGAGTGCGGAAGATTTATATGTTATTCAAGGTCCTCCAGGCACAGGGAAAACAACGGTTATTTCTGAAATTTGTTATCAAAATGCCAAAGCAGGCTTAAAAACGCTTGTTGCCTCTCAGTCCAACTTAGCCGTAGATAATGCGTTAAGTCGTTTACTTTCAAACAAAGATATCCGTATTCTTCGTTATGGTCGAACAGAATCAATCGAAGAAGAAGGGAAAAAATTCATCGAAGAAAATGTTTCAGCCTATTGGAAAACACAAACGTATGAAACGATTACAAATGAAGTAGAGCATCATGCTTCAAAAGAGCAGCAATTAAATCAAGAAATTGCTGAAACGAAGCAGAAAATTGAGACACTGACAACGCAAAAAGCGGAGCTAGAAGAGCAAATTGAAAAGAAGCAACAGGCACAAGAGCAGCTTGCTGAAATAGAGCAATCGATTACCGCCTTAAAAAAGCAGCTAAGTTCATTGAAAAAAGAGCGAGAGGAAACAGAGGCGGCACTGGAAAAGCTTCGTGCTAATATTGCCGGCTATGAAGCGGACATCGCTAAGTTAGATGAAGATTTATCCCAATTTGATACAGAAGATGTCATGCAAAAGCGTTTAGAAGAGGCAACGAAATTGTTCGATGAAGCATCTGTAGAGCTGGAATTAGCGGAATTATTAGCAGAGCAAGCAGAGGTACGTACACAACTTACCGCTTCCGAACAAAAACTGCAGCACTTAACAGGCGGCATATCTGCTATTGAAGCACAGGCACAAGAAATTACGGCATTAAAGAAAGTGTATGAAGTCGAACGCTATATGGAGGAGCGCGGTCTTCGTCGTAGCTTCGTATTGGATCGACTTCTCATGTCTCTCGGTGAACGTCAGCAACAACTCGAAAAATATAAAGGTATTAAAGATATCGCTGCACGCCTCGATAAAGCGATTGTTTATAGTGAAACGACACTCGGTATTCATGTCAATCACTTGCCACTCCCACCGAATCACACATACTCTATTGGAGAAGTAAGTGATTTTTTATCCAAGCTCAGTAAAGCATTTGTGGAGAAGAAAATTAACACGACAAATGGGACCCGTTCTATTCAAGGGCTACATTTACGAAAAGCATACATCGATGAGCAAATGCATCATTATAGTGCTTTAATCAGTGACACGGTCATTATTTTTGAACGTTTAAAAGAAGGACTCATTGCCGCCTTACAAGAACAGCAAGGCGCAAATGAAGGTGTCATTCAATCACTGCAAGATCAAATTCAACGATTAAAAGGAAAGTTAACCGTTACATCGATGCATATCGAGTCACTACCAGTGCAAGAGGCGCGCCCAGTAGAAACATTACGTACAATGCGTATTGAAGCAGACAAAACAAAAAAAGAAGCAACGAATTTACTTGCTAGCATGGCAGAAATTACATCTGCCAAAGCACAAAAGCAAGAAGCGCTTCACATTGTCCAGCAAGAGCTACAAAGCGGAGAAAAATTATTAGCAGAAACAGTGGCTACATTAAAAGACGTCAATCATACAGGACTCACCCTTGAAAAAGAAAGACAAGAACTGGAGCTACTCATTAAGCAAAACCCTGAACAAGCATTAGCGAATGTTGAACAAGCGCTTGTTACATGCACAGCTCAAATAGCAAAACTGGAGGAGCGTATTGCACTTCTTCCTGTTACACAAAACTTGCAAAAGCAGTGGCAACAGATGCTGGCATCAGCGAACGAGCATGACTTAGATGAAATTCGTAAGCTGTATGTGAAGCATGCGAATGTGATTGGGACAACATGTGTAGCTTCAGCTAATCGTGAGTTTATGGATAACTACCCAACATTTGATGTGGTCATCATTGATGAAGTATCGAAAGCGACGCCACCAGAGCTACTACTCCCAATGCTAAAAGGAGCAAAAATCATTTTAGTAGGGGATCACCATCAGCTACCACCGTTAATTGGCGATGAAACATTTGAAGAAACGCTGGAACAAGTATTAAAAGAAAGCGATACATTTGAAGAAAAACGAGAGCTTGAAAAACTGCTAGAAGAATCGCTATTTGAGCGTCTATATAAAAACTTACCAAAAGCGAATAAAACAATGCTTGCTATTCAGTACCGTATGCATGAAAACATTATGCAAACAATCGCACCATTTTATAAAAATGAAAGTGATGAATTGCAATGCGGCTTAGCTGATTCTGATGCACTAAGAGATCATCAGCTTGAAACAATGCATTTCAATCGTAACCATCATTTACTTTGGTTTGATGTGCCAAATGAAAAGCCTTATTTCGAGCAACGTATGCAGGAGGGAGCAAGTTTATTTAATGAAGCAGAACTCGCGATCATTAAAGACCTTCTTCTTGATATGAATGATGCAACGGAAAAAGCAAAAGCAGCAGGCAAGCTAGAGCAAGATGCTTTGAAATCGGTTGGTGTTATTAGCTTTTATGCAGAGCAAGTGAAGCGTATTAATCGCCTAATCGAACAGGAAATTAGTGTGCCGCATCTCCATATCCGTACAGGTTCAGTCGATAAGTTCCAAGGGATGGAAATGGACGTGATTTTAGTGTCAATGGTACGAAATAACGGGGGCAACGGGGAAATTGGTTTTGCCAAAGATTATCGTCGCCTAAATGTTGCACTTTCAAGGGCACGTGAATTACTCGCACTCATTGGCAGCACGGAAATGTTTGCACAAAAACCAAAAAGACGAGAAGTACGTGATATGTACAGTCATGTACTTGAAACAGTCAAAACACAAGACGGCTACCGTGCATTTAAGGAGGTTCACTAAATGGAACTGACCACATTACAAAAGCAGTTAGCCTCTCAGCTTACACAAATGGACGGAGCGAAAATTGTCCATGACATGCGCTTCTGTATTCCAGTTCATACGTTTAAAGTAACGTATCATCCCGTCTTAAAAAAGCCGATGGATATTTTAATGAAAATGATGCTACTATCTTTTCAAACGGGTGTCTTTCAAGACGGGGAAACAGTAGCGGATGTGCTGCTTGTCGAGCCGCTTTTTATTAACGATTTATTAAATAAAATGATAAAGACAGGTCTTGTTGAAAAAGACACGACGTTACAGTTAACTCCGAAAGGCGAAAAGCAATTAGCAGAGGGCGTTTATGAGGAAGAGCTTGATGCGGTAAGTGATGTATTGCAATACAGTCCGCTTCATGAAAGCTTTTTGCCTGGGGATATTGAGGCCGTTCTAGATTTTGATGAATTCCCAGACGAATTATCGTATGCAGCTAATATGGAAGTAGGACAACTAGATGAACAACAAATGATTGAGCTTCTAACCGAGCAGCAAGAAGCGGAAGAAGAACTGAACACATACGTTACATCTATCCTATCGAGTGAAGAAATTCAAATTAATGATGTACCATGCCTAGCCTTTATTTTACACAATGAATCGGAGGATGCATTGTATGCGCGTGTTTATAATACGCTAACAAATGAATGGGACAAGCAACTAGAAGACGTATTACATGCCAATGAGCGGGCGATGTGGAAAGAACGTTATTTGTAAGAAGCATAAGAGGATGAAAAGAACTGTTTTCCAAAATGGAGACAGTTCTTTTGTTTGTTTAATGTAACAGAGTATATTCCCTAGCTTTTATGTAAAACTAGGTGGTCCGATTTGAAGAGGTATGCCACAACTTTTATATATAATAATTTAGTTAACCTAAAGGAATATGGGGAATTTTTTCTTGTTATTTAAACTTAGGCAAGGATTATTATGACTGATATGATACATCTTTAGAAGCAGAAAAGTTTTTAGAGAACAAGCTGGAAGCGTTAATCCCAAATCAGCCTTAGTCGGTAAAAAATCAAGCACATATGCATATCAAAAATGATGTCTCTGTCTACCTTTCTTCTTATGATGGAGTGGCTAATTTTCCAGAAACATCAACTGCCCTAGCTGTAAAAATTCAAAATAAGGAATTACTTATTATGGATCCATATGGCCTTCATGATGTATTTCATCATATAGACATCCCGTCAGATTTATGCGGATTTACAACGGTAAGCAAAGAAATATCCCAAAACGAGGGTTTGGGAAGGTTATAAGAATGACTTTTGAAACTTTTATAATTGAATTAACGTAAATATAGTACTTCTTGTAGGGAGGGGGTTATTGTTTTTATTTATTATTTTTTATTTAGTTTAGGTGTGTTATCAGTTATAGGCAGTGCGATTTTTTTTATTCGTATGTATAGAACGAGTGAAATTACGTTTTGGCCGATTATGAAAATGCTGAGCAGTTTTCTAATTGGGCTTCTCCTTTTATGGATGACTGTTCCAAGTTTAAAATATGTAATAACGAAAGACTTTGATGTTGTTAATGGTAAATGTACGATAGAAATATCTTCATCTGGTCGTTCTTCTGATTCAACTTTCAATATGCTTCATACAGACGAACAATTTACTTTCAATGAGATTCCTGAACTTGATGCTTATGGCAAATCAATTCCGTATTACTGTGAGGTTACAGTGACCAAAGACCGTATGTGGGCAATGGATTATAAAATTTATGATTTAAAGACAGGAAAGCTTATGGATTCACACACAGATGAGTAGCTTATTCTTTGAAAAAATATGAAGAATAAATATACATATGTAGCTGAAATAACGTTCCCAAATGAAAGTTTGGAAACACACAAAAAAGCCATGAATGTTGTGATATGAACGTTTCATGGCTTTCCCTATGGGCATTATTTATCCCGCTTTTTATGCAGGAAGCTTAAACACTAGATACCTCGATATCGACTTACTGTTTAGTGTTCATAAAATTGCGTATATTTCTTAGCGTTGTACATCCCCATTTTCCTGACGCTACCTCATATAGTAAGGCTTACACCAAAATTTCATTAACATATGGAATTATACAAAATTTATAGAAGTAGCATGAAAGAAAAACAATGGCATAAAATTTGGTCAAAATTAGTGATAAAAAATAAAAGAGTATTTCTTCTGTAATGAAATCATGTTTAATTTTTATTCAAACTTTTATATCAAGCTGCAGTACTACTTAATTTAATGTTTGGAAACAGTGAAATGCACTTTAGTATTGAAGTATCCATCTTGTACTGTTAAAATTTTCTAAACATAATGAAGAGAAGAGTAGATAATAGCTGGTTCCTTTTTAGAGAGCTTGGTGAGATGAAAGCAAGGGCGCTATTATTGAAGCAAGGCTTGGAGTGGTGTGTCGGATCTACAATAGTGGTGGTATAATGTCAGCTTACGTTATAGAGCAACGGTATAAATCAATATGGTTGTACTGAATAAGGTTATGTATAGTGATGTACATAATGAAATAGGGTGGCACCACGTTTCGTAAACTTGTCCTATGAATGCGTCCCTAAGATGATTTTGAAGGTGTATGGGGAAAAAAGCAGATGGACGAAATAATCCTCGTTCAAAGCTAATTTTAAACTGCCTTTCTAAATTTTTTGTCTACAATTCGTTATGAGACTTGTGCTGAGAGGAGAGAGGAATATATGAAACAAGCATTAGCTTATTTTGAAGGAAATCAGTATGATCAAGCTTTTCAACGAATTAAACAATTAGTTGAGCAAGAGCGTTCGGTCGAAAATTTACATAATTTAGCCTGGATGTATGTAAACGAGGAAGAGGATTTGAATTTAGGGCAAAAATTATTAGAGGAAGTTATGGAAATGGAACCACATCATCCTTTTCCATATGCGCTACTGGCAGAAATATATTTGAAGAAAAATGATTTATTAAGAGCTGAAGCTTTATTATATAAAGTGATCGAAATGGGTCGACTTCCATCGGTCGTTCATAATCTAGGTGTGCTACATGTCAAAAGAAAGCAATGGAAAATGGCCGCTGACTATTTTAGAGAAATTGCTAAGCCGTCAAGCTATGAGCAAATGATTGAGGTTTACTGTCACATTCGAGCAGGGGATGACAGGGCAAAAGATTTATTGCTTCAGTGGGATGAAGAGCAAGACGATTTTATGGGTTGGAGTGAAGCAGCTGATTTATGGATAGAACTTGGTGAATTGCTGATAGCTAAAAACTTGTTCGAAAAAGAATTAGATATAATTAGTGTATCATCACACTATGTAATCAATCGTTATAGTTATGTGTTGTATCAATTAGCGCAAGAAGAAAAACTTTTAGACATCCAAAAGAAATCGTTGAAACAGATTGAACAGTATATTGAAGAAATACAAAGGGAAGACGATTGGATTGAGGAAGAACGGCAAGAGCGAATTCAAGAGTTAAAAGAACTGCATCAACAATTCGAACATTTTCCTGCAAAATTGAAATTAGGGTTCAAACCACCATTTGAAATCGATGTTTACGTTGAAGGTGGTTGCTACTTATTTGGTTGTGTGCGGCATGGCCATGCTTTTTATAATTTGTGATAAGTGAATAGGATTTAAATACATCACTTCCTTTAAAGGTTTTATGTATTTAGATGCGACTTATTGGACGTAACGCTGCAACATACATAAGTGTAAAATGTCGTGTTTCTTATGTATGCTGTAGCGAAGCGCGGACGATGCCCTGCATGCACATCTTTATATAATGAAGTGTGCTACATATAAATGGTATCTCAATTTTCATTGATGGAACATTTATCTAGAAAAAAGCCCGCAATTGGCTAGGATTTCATTTGCACTTAGTAAAGTAGCTTCTTTTATTCCTACATGATTAATTTTCATAAAGGACTGCACAGCTTGATATCCAACTGCATAGCCTGCAAATGGTGATAAGCCAACAGGTTGATATCCTTGTTCTTTCGCAATCGTATCGCCAAACATATAACTGCTAACTTCAGCAAACCCCTTTACATGTAAAGCCTCTTTTATCACTTCCGTTGAATAAGCCAAGTCTTCCTTATCAAAATCACTAACCCAAGGACCTAAAAGTTCTTCTCCATAAAGTTCTTTTGCAAAGGATTCCGCTAATCCCTCAATGATTAAATAATCACCAACTGTAATGTTGCCATGATCCCAATCGAAATAAGAAAAACGAATATTATGGTGAAATTCATGCGCAATGACAGCTGGAAGTTTAGAAATGGTGTAGGTATTAGGAAATAGAATGACTTGAATAAATCCTGGAATTCCTCCAAAACCAGTATATCCTTTTTGTAATTGGAGTTTCTTTGGATTGGCTATATACAGACCAAATTTTAATTCATCCGTATTTAGCGTTAGATTGTTTACGCTCATAAAATCCAAACAACGCCGTAAAGCATCATGTACCGTCTGTATAGCTTGAGCTTTTTTTAAGTGTGCTAGTGCTTCAGTTCCTATTTCTGTTTCCCATACATTAAGGTATCCAAGCATTTCTGTAGCCATAATAACATCGTAGCCATCTGGGTACTTTGAAGTTAAAGGAACATTAATTATATTCCACATCTCTTCAAAGGGTTTCATCATAGTATATCGAAAATAGTTTTCTCTTTCGTTATGTAGCGTAAATAACCTTTCATATTGTTCCAGTGTATTCTCAATTATTATTTTCATTGCTACTCACTCCTTTAAAGGTAACTATAGGGGATGACGCAACGTAAAAGTCAATAAGATATCCATTTTATTGAAACAATTGGAAATTTAGTTCGTATATAGATAAGAAGGCAATAGTGCATTCAAAATAACTGTAGTACTTCTAGTTATCTGAAGTGAGAAGGAGGATTAACGTGAAAAGGGTAATGGTTGTAGGAAGTTCAGGTGTTCTTGGGAAGTTAATATGCACGGAGCTACTTCGGATTTTTGGCAATACCATTCACTTAGTCGTAAGTGATTACAACATGAATAGGGGAAAAGGAATAGCTACAACGCTTGGTAGTGGTGTTCGTTTTCAATATTTAGATATTTATCATAAAGAGAGTGTTGAACAGGCACTGCAAGAGGTAGATATCATCATTGTTGCGACGAAGCAAACAACACCGATTATTCAAAAGGTATGTATTGAACAGAAGGTCTTTTGTATTGATGTAACGGTGTTTGGTGATTTCGTACATAAAGTAAGTTTATTGAATGAAGTGGCAAGAGATCAACAAATAGGGTCCATTGTCATGGCGGGGTTTATTCCGGGTTTATCGGGCTTACTAATTAAAAAAGCAGTTTCTGATTTTGATCAGATTTCAGCCGTGAATATTGGCTTTCTCCAAAATACAAATGCAAAAGCAGGAGTAACCGGTATATTAGATATGCTTACCTTAGTAAACCAAGATATAACTACAAAAGAAAATGATAAGAGATTAGCAGGTTTTACCGAAAAAAGAAGGATGGAATTTCTGCCTTCATTTAAACAAAAGGAAGTGAGACTTATTGAACATCCGGAAAAGTTATTTATAGAAATGAAATTAGGCATTCGCAATATTCGTTATTGGACGGCATGGAATCATAATGCTTTTAATAGAGTCATCTCTAGTTTAAAACAATTTCATCTCATTGATTTTATACTTAATATGAAGCAAAAGAAAATTCTTTCGACAGTTGTTAAACATAATCCAAATAAACCTGAACATGCTTTTCTCACAGTAGAGGTGAAAGGAATAGTAGGCGGTCAAAAGTGTATTAAAACCTTAGCATTATCTGTTTTTTCAGATTATCATGTCACAGCAATGGTTACGGCTGCACTAGCTAAAATTGCTTCTGAGAAAAATTTGAAAGGAGTTTTATTCCCTTTTGAAATGACAAATCTAGATGAAATTTTGTCGATTATGGATTGTGAGGAAATAGCATTGGAGAAGAAAATAATCTATTTCAATTAATGAAACGAAGACAGAAAATAAGCTTCATTATAAATCAAGAGGGAGAAGTTAAATATGCCTTATTTAAAAATGACAGATGGAGTAGAAATTTATTATGAAGTTTATGGGGAAGGGCAACCGCTTGTTTTTATTCATGGCTTAGGTGCCTCTTGTTCGATGTATAAGCCGCAAGTAGAGTATTTTAAACCGTTCTTTAAAATTATCCTAATTGATTTAAGAGGCAATGGGAAATCCGGAAAGCTTGAAACGAATATACAAGGTGTGTTATCGAAACAAGCTGATGATATCAAACAGCTTTTACACTATTTACATATAAAAAATGCACTGTTTGTAGGAGTTTCTTATGGAGGTGTTTTAATACAAAAATTAGCGATTGCTCATCCTAAAGTGGTAAGGGGACTAATTATAGTTGATAGTTTTTGTGATACTTCTATCAATTCCATTCAAAAATTATTTGCGATGGTAGGAGCCTATCAAACTTGGGTTTTACATATGCCTAAAAAGTGGATCGCTAATTTGACAAAGTCCTCTTATAAGCATTGGCCACTAGCTAGTGAGGAGATGCATCATATTATTTTAAATATGCGAACGAAGGAGACAAAGATTCAAAGAAAAGCCGTTAATAAAGTGAATTTTACGAAAGAGTTAAATGCTATAAACGTGCCTGTTCTATGTCTAGTGGGGGATTATACAACTTTGGGTATACAAATGATGATGCAAGTAGCTAGTTGTATGCCTAATGCAGAAATAGCGATAATTGAGAATTCTTTCGATCCGAGTAACCTTTGCCAGCCAGAAGTATTTAACCATTTAGTTCGGAACTTTATGCTGAAATTAGATGTTCCCACTGACATACTTAAATAGTACTGTACGTTTGAATAATCAATAAAGTTTCAGAAAAATAAAATCATTTCCCAATCGAACTCTAATTATGTATTAATTTTGAATTTTTAAATAAAAATTACCATATTTTATTTATTCCTTTATCATTAGTAGTGTAACAAATGAAAGGGGGAAGGTTGAATGATAAAACGATTGTTATCATTCATTTTAGTAGCAGCGTTAGCCGTTTCAATACCAGTTACTGCTTTAGCAAACGATACGACGTCTGTTACAAATGAAAGTAACCAAGTGACAATTAAAGCTTTTCTTGAAAAAGCCGTCACTGCTTTAACGTATGAGCATGGTTCGGACTACATGCGAGCAGAAATTATAGAAAATTGGCTTGGGGATGATCAGTTCGAAGATGAAAACGCTTATATTACACAAGATGAAGTTGCACTTGTGTTAATAAAAGCGTTAGGTTTAGAAGAGGATGAGGAAACACTAGCTGACTATAAAAAATCAGCTGCAAAACTAGGATTCTTTAAAGGGATTTCGATTTTACAGCCAGTTACAGAAACAAATTCATACAAAATCTTTGATAATGTACAACAATATTTAAAGAAAGATATTGATAACACAGGAGTAGCTGAAATTTCAGTAGAAGATTTCATGAGAAACCCTGGTAATGCAGGCTACCAACTTTCTCCAGATGGACAGTACATTTCTTTTGTGTCTGATTGGGAAAGCCGTTTAAATGTGTTCGTCAAAAACATGAATGATGACAGCGAGCCAGTACGAGTAACGAGCACAACAGATCGTAATATTGCCGGATTCTTCTGGAAAGATAATCATATTTTCTATTTGAAAGACAATGGTGGCGATGAAAACTACCATATTTATTCTTCGTCATTTAATGGAGCAAAAGAGCAAGATTTAACACCATATCCGAATGTAGTAGCATATCCGATTCATTATTTAAAAGACGTCAAAGATGAAATCTTAATTATGATGAATAAAGAAGATGCCACTGTATTTGACGTGTATAAATTAAATGTAACAACAGGCGAAACAAAATTAATTGCAAAAAACCCTGGGAATATTCAAAGCTGGATTCCTGATAGCAATGGGCAAATTCGTATGGCTGTTGCAACAGATGGTGTTGTAGGGGCTGTTTTATACCGTGAAACGGAAGAAGAGGAATTCAAACCATTTATTAAGATTGAAGCGGGTGATACGGTATCGCCACTAGGGTTTTCACAAGATAATCAATCGATTTACGCTGTATCGAATAAAGGGCGTGATAAGATTGAACTAGTCAAATTTGATTTAAAAGGCAATGAAGAAGTTATTTTCTCCAATCCTAATGTAGATATTGCTGGAGCATTGTATAGTTCATCGAAAGATCAACTTCTTTACGGTGCATACATTACGGATAAAGTACATTACGAGTTTTTCGATAGCGAGTTTGAACAAATTTTTAATCAAATCAAAGAAAAGCTAGGTGTGCATGAGAGTGAGCTAGGTATTAACGATTATAATAAAGAAATGACGAAATTTATCGTAAGTGTTTCGAGTGATACAGTGTACGGTCAATACTACTATTATAATGCTGACACGGATACAATTACACCATTAGCAGAGCTAGCCTCTTGGTTAGATGTAAATAGCTTAGCAGAAATGCACTCTATTTCATATAAAAGTAGAGACGGCTTAACGATTCACGGCTATTTAACATTACCGAAGAATAAAGTAGCTGAAGATTTACCGCTAATTGTGATTCCGCACGGTGGACCATGGGCTCGTGATGTATGGGGATTCAATCCTGAAGTGCAGTTATTAGCAAACCGCGGCTATGCCGTTCTGCAAATGAACTTTAGATCATCAACAGGTTACGGGAAAGCGTTTGTAGATGCAGGGAATAAACAGTGGGGCTTAAAGATTCAAGATGACATCACTGATGGTGTACAATGGGCGATTGATCAAGGTATTGCAGATCCTGAGAACATCGGTATTTACGGTATTTCATTTGGTGGATATGCAACATTAGCGGGAATTACATTTACACCAGACCTGTATGCAGCTGCTGTAGATTATGTAGGGATTTCAAATATCTTTACATTACTTGAGACAATTCCACCATACTGGGAAACGCAACGCGATATATATTATGAGCGAATAGGACATCCTGAAAAAGATAAGGAATTGTTAAAAGCAGCTTCACCAGTATTCCATGCCGATAAAATTAAAACCCCTTTATTTGTTGCACAAGGAGCAAATGATCCGCGTGTCAATAAGCAAGAGTCTGACCAAATCGTTGAAGCGCTAAGAAAAAGAGGCGTTGACGTGCAATATATGCTCAAAGACAATGAAGGGCATGGCTTTAGGAATGAAGAAAACCGTATTGAATTTTACAATGCAATGGTTGACTTCTTTGCAGAACATTTGAAATAAGATAAAAAGTAGCCATCTCAAAGCCATTTTGAGGTGGCTACTTTTCGACCATCGAAGGGGTGATATTTTTTAGTAACTATTGATCAAGAAGTGCAGGAGTTGTCTGTTTGAAAGAAAGATGTACTGTTTGGAGGAAAGTTATACCACTTATAAAAAAGTTGAATGGAAATGTGATTATTTCACTTTTTCTTTTCTAAAATATTAGTATTCATTTTTATAATATCCTAATAAAATGAATGAGATAACTTATGAGAGAGGGCTATATGAGTATATACAAAACACAAACTGGAAGAGAAATGTCACTAAAGCTTTATGATGCTCAATTGAAGAAATTGGATTATTCATGTGAAGATGTTTACGTTCACACCCGTTTTGGAAGAACACATATCATTGAAACTGGCAATCTATCGGGTGAACCATTGTTAGTATTTCATGGTGGGAATAGTACGACTGCCTACAATTTATTAATGTACAGATTCCTGCTTAAGGATTTTCATATCTATGCAGTTGATCTTATTGGTCACCCTGGAAAAAGTGATGAGGTTAATCTCTCTCCTCGTAATTATGATTACGGAAAGTGGGCAAGTGACGTTATAACAGCGCTGGGTTTTGATAAAATAGCTTGCTTTGGAGCTTCATTTGGAGGCGGAGTTCTGGCAAAACTGATGTGTATCGCACCGGAGAAAGTAAAAAAATCCGTATTAATTGTGCCATCAGGTATTAACAATGCCTTTCCAATCAGTACTGTAAAAATGATGATACCCCTACTCAAATATAAACTAACAAAGAAAGAAAAATATATAAAAGAAACAGCTTTATTTATGGCTATTAAAGAAGAAATTCTTGATAAAGATACTTTAGATATGGTCAAAGATAGTTTCGATCATGTAAAAACAAAAGTAGGAATGCCATCCAATGTGAGTGAACAATTAATGCAACAGTGTAAAGCACCGACACTTATTATGGCAGGAGAAAAAGATTGTTTATTTCCAGCGAAAAAAGTATTACCAAGAGCAAAAAGAATCATACCAAATAACACGGCTCATATGTTAAAAGGGTGCGGACACATGCATATGATGCCAGAGCGTGAAAAGAAAATGATCATTGATTTCTTGAGTGTTTAGTAACTCTAATTGTCATAGAAATAACGAGTATTAAAATAGTCAAGCTTTTATAAAAATTTCATACTTAGTTAGAAAGGGAAACTCCATTTTGATCAGTCTTTTTTGAAAATGGAGTTTTCATATTTACTTTTAAAAAAGACTTAAAACACATTTTTTAATCAAACTTTATTGAAAAGGGGTGTCCTAAAAGTTTGTATTTGCCCCTTTTCTTATTGGATATCTTTGGCATACTTAAGGCAAATCAGCACGTAATCTTACTATTTAATTAAATTATCCAACTCACTAAGGTTATGTATTTCTGTGAACATATTATAGCTCATAGATTTATTTCTATTAATCCATATCCCATTCATTCCACATTTTTTACTGGCAATGACATCAGCTACTAGCTCGTCACCGATAAAATAAGTCTCCCGTGGATTTACGTTGGCTTGGCGACAAGCTTCTGAAAAAATCTCAGGATTAGGTTTAGCCACTCCAACGTCACTTGCCGTAATGATATAGTCAAAATAGTGACGTATCCCTAGAAACTCCAATTTTTTTATCTCTTTAATGTAGTGGCCATTACTTATAATCCCAAGTTTAAGTTGCCGTTGTTTTAATCGATCAAGGCAGGGTACTACGTCATCAAAAGTATTACAATGCTTACTGTAGTACTTGAGTAAACCATCAAATCTACTTTCTGCATCTTGATTGGTCAGATGATAGCCAAAAAAGTCTCTCATCTGTTTTCTTTTAAGTTCTTGAAATGACAAGTCTTTTACTAAATTTTCTTTTAAGTAATTTGTATACGATCTATACCATAAGTCCATGAATTCGGTTCGACTCATTTGCAACTCATGTGAATACTCTTTATAAAAATCAATTGTTGCTAGGAGATCTGCCCGTTCACGATCAAATAAGGTACCATCAAGATCAAAAAATATCACGTGTCCTTCCCTCCAAAAAATAATAGATGGTTGAAGAAATTCTATCAACTGTTACCAATATTTCTTTTTCAATCTCAAATTTTGTTTTTCAATCAATTATAACTTAGCATAAAATAGAAAAAACTTCATATTATTAACAATTTTTTAAAATTTCTGTTTTTTGTTATTCGCTATATTTGTGATAAAAATGTTGTCTTATTTTAATAACGGAATAGCGCGTAATGTGTTCCATTCCAATTTTAGTTGTTTTAAAGCTTGCTACAAATTTGTAGTGGGCTTTTCTTTATAAGTCCCATCCATTTGACGTTTTTGTAAAATAACTTTGAAATCCAATTTACAAAATGGTGAACTCCCTATATTTCACTTTTCTCACAATGTTTCTTCAAATTTCTCACATAACTTTCCGTTACGATGTAGCCATTAAAGTAAAAGGAGGCTACAACAATGAATTTTCCATCTGTTGACTTTACGTGGTTTGGAAACGGAACAGTTATTGCAGCGATAGCGATTATCCATGTCATGATTAGTCATGGGATCGCAATCGGAATGACCGTACTGACGGTATCAGCTGAATACCGTGCAATGAAAAAGAAAAATAACGAATTAAATGAACTCGCTAAAAAGATGGCGAAATGGATTTTAATTATTACGACGACAATGGGGGCAATGACAGGAGTAGGGATATGGTTTTCAACGACTGTTTTGCAGCCCGACTCCATTGGCTCACTACTTCGCATATTTTTCTGGGCATGGGTTGTTGAATGGATTGTCTTTATCACGGAGGTTGTGTTGCTGATTATTTATTATTACACATGGGATAAATGTCAAACGATTGCCCAGCGTAAAAAACATATTAATTTAGGGATTGCGCTTGCCCTTTTTTCATGGCTGACGATGGCGATTATTACAGGTGTTCTTGCGGCAAAGCTAACACCGGGAAATTGGATTGAAACGAAATCGTTTTGGGATGCATTTATCAACCCAACGTACTTACCGTCACTCGGTTTCCGTATGTTCTTAGCGGTCATGTTAGCGATTACCATTACGTCATTCTTTGTGAGATGGCGATTAAAGGATAAAGAATTACAGTCAGAAATGCTCAATGTTTTTGCTTTCTGGGGGGCGATTAGCTTACCGGGAACGATTATCACAGGATTATGGTATTTAAAAAGTATTCCCGCAGAAACATATGACATGATTGTGTGGTCTACGGGCATGAGTGATACGATGTTTCAGATTATAAATGGGGTAGGGTTATTACTACTCATCGTCTTTTTATTCTGGATTACAGTAAAACCGAAAACATTGCCATGGATTTTATCACTTGCTGTATTTGCGACTTCATTAAGCTTTATCGGGGAATTTGAAATGGTTCGGGAGTCTATACGTAAACCGTATATTATTTATGACTACATGTATGCCAATGGTTTGCTAGCAGAGAGACAAGATGAGATCAATGAGGAAGGCTATTTAGCGAATGCTGCTTGGGCTACATATGATACGGTTGACCAATATACAACAAAAGCAGAAGCAGGACGCGATATTTTCATTGGTCAATGTTTAATTTGTCATACGGAAAATGGTTGGCGTTCCAGTCGTGCGATGGCCAATCGTGTGGATGGCTGGTCTGAAGAGTCAATCAAAACATTTATACCGACGATGCACAATGTCCGTAAAGCGATGCCACCGTTTATGGGGACCGAAGAAGAACTAGAAGCACTTGCCGCCTATTTAGCGAAAATTACAGAACAGGAAAACGAGGTAGCTGCCAATGAATAATATGGTGCTTAGTTTCATATCGAACGACATTAATTTGCCGATTCCTGCAAATATTGGATTACTCGAAGTCCTGATCGTCATTACATTTATTTTGCATATCCTATTTGTGAATTTTACGATTTCACTAGCTTCAAGCGCGGTATTACTTGAAGGAGTAGGCATCATCAAAAAAAATAGTAAGCTAGATGCAATGGCAAAAATTTGTTCATGGCATGCATCGGTTCATAAAAGTATTGCTGTTGTATTAGGGGTTGGACCGCTACTAATCGTCAGCGTTATTTATACGCAGTACTTTTACAACTCCACGATATTAATCGGTAAAGCATGGTTAAGTGTAATACTCCTATTAATTATTGCATTTCTTTTACTGTATTTATATAAGTTCACGTGGGAGCGTTGGCAACAGAAAAAAGCGCTACATATGATGGTGGGGGGACTTGGTGCAGCGATTTTGTTGTTTGTACCGCTCATCTTTATCGTCAATGTTGTGTCGATGCTATATCCCGAAAAATGGGGCGATGCACAGGGGTTCTTTCATAGCCTGATTCACTACCCACAAATTTGGCAGCGCTATTTCCATTTTATTTTAGCGAGCTTAGTTGCTGGTGGATTTTACTTATTTGTTTATTACACATGGAAAGGGCGAAAACAGAAAGCCATTTTAGAGCACGAGCAAGGATTAAAAAAGTTTGGTGTGAAAATGGCTTTATGGGTCACATTATGCCAAATCGCTACAGGATTTATTTTATTATTCTCATTTGAGACAAATATTCGGATGCTGTATTTAGGCGAAGATGTATTATTAACCTCTCTATTAGTTGCCTCTATTGTTTTAACGATTGTACTTTGTGCACTTCTACATGTAGCAGGAGAGCGAAATAGTGCAAAAGCATTTTTCTTATCTGTCGCAACATTCCTCCTCATTCTTGGGGTCATGGGGTATATGCGCCACGAACTACGTGAGAATTACTTGCAGCCTTATATGGAAGAGCATCCCCGTGTCACAATGGATGAAATAGATTCAAAAAGATAGTAGTCGTTCAGGGTGAGCCCATAACAGGGGCTCATCCTGAATGCTTATAGAAGGTTAATAATGAAATTTGACACGGACGGTTGCACTGATTGTCATTTCTCCTTGTTCGATAGGGGTTGATATGGCCTCATTTGCCATTGCTACCTGGCGATAGAGAGCAGGGCCTTCTGTACGTTCTTCCACAATTTCGATTGGTTGAGGATACAATGGTAAGTGCATTGTCTCTGCTATCGTTTTTGCTTTCATCTGCGCATTTTGTAGTGCTAAACTGAGTGCTTGTTGATAATAGACGTCTGCATTCTCGATTTGAAATTGCAAGGAAGAAATCTGATTTGCGCCGTTTTGTACAGCCACATCCATCACCTTCCCAGCCTGGCTAATGTCTGTTACTTTCACGGTAATGGCATTTGTCACCACATAGTCCCTAAATACTTGCTTCCCTTCAATATAATCATACGTTGGAGAGATTGTATATGCGGCTGTTTGAATAGCTTCTCTTGGTACATTTAATGCTAAAATCGATTGGATAACACGATTCATACTGTTTGCATTGTCTTGCTGTGCTTTTCGTATATCTTGCCCGCGTGTACTCACCGCTATTTCAATCTGAATATAGCTTGCTTTTGCCGTTACCTTGCCATTTCCTGTCACTGTGAGCACACTTCGATGAACATTTGTACAATGCATGGCATGCCACCTTCCGTATTCTTCATACTACTCATACTATGCGTTTGTTCTTTGAAGATTGTCAGTCATCACCATTCGGCCTGCTCTCGGGGTAAAAGGGGAGTATTATATCCCTCATTCTTCATGTTTAGCTATGTATTTATTGCTCCCAGGAAGCTGTTTGATTTCCTTCCAAGCTGTAATAGCATCGTCTCGCGTTTTTCCGCTATTTTTGGGGTCTGCAAAATAATCTTGGATGAACTGATTATATTCAAATTGTGGGGCGATTACTTTCTTATACGCGGGATCCTTTTTGCGTTCTAATTCTTCATACCAAGCGTTGACAACATCACGATATGTTTTTCCGACGTTTTCTTTAAAATAATTTTGAATATAGGTAGAAAAATGAAAATTAGGAATTTCAGCTTTAAAAAAGGCTCTTACGGCTTGACTACAACGATGATTTTCAGTAATCACCGTATCCAAACTCAAATCGGTAGCTATGTTTTCGATGGAGAGTGTTTTTCTTTTTTTGAGTGGCTGTTGTATTTCGCCTGTTTGAAGGAATACAGCAATTCGATCAGTTAGCTCCAATTTAGCTCCAGAAATACTCATGCCATTCTCACGACAAAATGATTGTAGCTCTTCTTTCAACCAGTAATAATTGCGAAAATCTTCTACATTTAAATCTTTGGTTAGTGGTGGTCTCATATCTTACACCTCCATTTGAATTAATTACCATTATAGAACGTATATTCTTATTTGTCATCTTGTTTATATGGGGAATTATCCTTAAAATAGTTTGTTTTATCTGTTCATAGATTTAAATATACATAGAATTATTGTTTATGAACGAAATTTGAAGCTCTATTTCCTTCCATCTAGTATAATGTGTTAACCCATTTTTTGTTATATCTATTATCCTAAAAATACAGTTAAATAAGAGCAAGGAGTGATCACATGAAGAAATTAGAAAACGAATTCATGGCCTTAATTCCAATAGGTAGGGAACACGTCAATGGCATTTATAAAGCGGCACAGGACAAGCGAATTTGGGAGCATCTGTCGGTGGATTTAACGGAGCGAGAACGAGTCGTAGCGTATGTACAAGAGGCAATCGAGAAGCGTGAGGCTGGAACAGATTGTGCTTTTGTCATGGTTGAAAAAGCGTCAGGAAACATTGTTGGTTGTACATGGTTTTTAGATATTTCACGTGAGCATAAACGCCTTGAAATCGGCGCTACATGGATTACACCTGCATATTGGCGAACAGCAGTTAATACAAATTGTAAATACTTATTGCTACAATACTGCTTTGAGGAGCTGCAGTTCAACCGTGTGCAAATTAAAACGGGGCATGAAAATATCCGTTCACAAAGAGCGATCGAACGAATTGGCGCAACAAAAGAAGGGGTTCTCCGTAATCATATGATCCGAAAAGAAGGCACCATTCGCCATACAGTGATGTATAGTATCACGAAAGAAGAATGGCCACATGTAAAAAAGCATTTTGAAGAAAAGTTATTATAGATATATTTCTTTGTGCATTCGGACGGTCAATGAGTAGGAAGCAAGATGTTATTAAGTGGATTTTTATTCCATATACATTGTTTTCTTGTATAATGAATAGTTGTAATATTTAGTTATTTAATTAGAGACATTCATTAAGGGAGGACGTATCATGCCAGTCATTACTATAAAGTTAGCAAAAGGAAGATCGGTCGAACAAAAACAGCAATTTGTAAATGCAATTACGGCAGAGGCAGAAAAAATTTTGAATGCCAAAAAAGAGTGGATAACGATCATATTTGATGAATATGACCGAGACAATTGGGCTAGTAATGGGCAATTGCATTCGATCCAATTCGGCGAAGGTTATGGTAAGCAAGGAACAGAATAATTCATCCAATCCGATAGCAGGATATATGGATAGCATTTAAAAAGAATGGGATTTAAAGGGGGGATTTTATGAGAGTGATTAAAGTAAGTTCCATGTTTGCTTTTTTGATATTTTTAATTGGGTGTGTTGAGGAAGAAGATCCTGCTGAAACGATAAAAGATTATAATACTAATGAAGCATCAGCAAAAGAACAATTCACTTACAGATTTTCCGAACAGGAAAGCCCTAGCCTTTAGGCTTGGGATGAAAGTGAGGTCAGATAAGGAGCGCCAAAACCGGCGCTCTAATTATCTGAATTTTCAATGTATTTAAGTTGCAGTTTCATAATTGAACTGATACAATCGATATATGTTAAATGAATATAGAAGAACTAAAACAACTGTGTCATTAATTAATTATCATTTTGTGTTTTGTCCGAGATATAGGAGAAAAATTTTTCTCAACAGTAAAGTTGAAGAACGCTTCAAAACATTGGTTCAAGAGATTTGCGAAGAATTAGAAATCGAAGTCATTGCAATGGAATGCGATAAAGACCATGTGCATTTGTTTTTAAATACACTACCAACATTTAGTCCAACAGACATAATGGC
>NZ_JBYQFK010000031.1:0-49697 GCF_057837305.1 Lysinibacillus sp. RU7
GACGATTTTACTAGAATGCAATGCCGAATGGATTCAGTAGGGCTCTTAGTCAAGCACATGTTTTGGTGAAGAGCCATTTTACAGGTACATTTATTATTTTAGTAGTCGTACTATTTATTTATACGAGCTTTAACGGAAACGTCGTATCCAAAAAAGTAGCGGAATCAACGGTGAAGCAATACGTAGAAGAGCGTTTTCGAGAAGGAAATTATAGCATAGGGGAGGGCACATTCAATTTTAAAGATGGCTCATATAGCTTTGAGTTTGACTACCAAACAGACGAGCGAGTATGGAAATACTTTATTAATGTGGGCTACGGCATTTGGCCAAAGGAAATAACGTATACACAGCTACATTGGGAACAGCTCGATTTTGAAGCTTCGGAGCAATGGTGCATGGAAGGTGCACGTTATTTGCAGGATGTAACAAAGGATTTGGGATGGGTTGAAACGCATGCATATGATATTGAATTGCCCAAAGGCTATAAAGAGCTATATCCTGAATGGACGCCAAGCATCAATCTGCTATTCAACGCAACGGTTTCATTCGATGTAACGTACTCTGAACAAACGCCAGAACAGCTTTTAAAGCAAGTGCAGCAATTGCAAAAGGTATTAAATGATAGTGATTTAAATTATGAAGAGGCCTATGTTTATGTGACGGAGGAAATGGATAATCGTGATGGCAGTAAAGAGGGCTATGCACCAATTTATTATGAAGGGCGATATCGTGTGGAATTTACGCCTAAGCAGAAGGTAACATTAGCAAATATTCAGTAATAGAAGGAGGCTGTCTAAGTCATAGAAAATGACTTAGACAGCCTCAGTTTACTTTAATCTATTAAAGAGTGATTGCTTTTACTTCGTCGATGTTTTCAAGTGTAGCAACTGCTGCTAAATCTTGTGGTGTTACAGCGTTGTCAATACCAAGCATCATAACTGCAGAACCGCCAACCTCGTCACGACCTACTTGCATCGTTGCGATGTTCACTTGGCTCTCAGCTAATTTCGTAGCTACGCGGCCAATTGCACCTGGTTTGTCAGTGTTTTTGATGTATAAGAAGTTACCAGTTGGTACTACGTCTACTACGAAGCCTTCTACTTTTACAATACGAGCACCTAAGCCGTTTAGTAAAGTACCTGCTACAGAGTGTGTTTCTTTTTCTGTTTTGACTTCAACTGTTACTAAGTTTGTGAAGCCTTTAGCAGTTGTTGTTTTATGTTCGTTAATTTTGATGCCAACGCGTTCAGCAAGGTAACGAGCGTTTACATCGTTTACATGTGTACCATGGTTTGTTGATAATAATCCTTTAATAGCGTTTGCTGTTAATGGGCGAACATCGTAGTTTGCTACTTCGCCAGCATAAGAGATGTTTAATTCTTTTACAGTACCTTCAGATACTTGGATTAAGAATTTACCAAGTTTTTCAGCTAATGCGAAGAATGGTTCAACTTCAGCAAGCTTTTCTTTTGGAATAGAAGGCATGTTTACTGGGTTTGTAACTGTACCTGTTTTAAAGAACTTGATAATGTCGTTAGATACGTCAACCGCTACAGACTCTTGTGCTTCGATAGTAGATGCACCTAAGTGAGGTGTTGCGATTACTTGTGGTAAAGTAAGTAATTTGTGATCAGTTGCTGGCTCTTCCACGAATACGTCAAGTGCAGCACCTGCTACTTTACCTTCTACGATTGCATCGTATAAATCGTCCTCGTTAATGATACCACCACGTGCACAGTTGATAATGCGTACGCCGTCTTTCATCATCGCGAATTTTTCTTTGTTAATTAAGTTACGTGTTTCTGGTAATAATGGTGTGTGTACTGTAATGAAGTCAGCAGCTTGGCAAATTTCTTCAACAGTTGCTTTTGTTACACCTAGCTCTTGTGCGCGCTCTTCAGATAAGAATGGGTCATAAGCCATTACGTTCATACGAGAGCCTTTTGCGCGGTATGCTACTTCAACACCGATACGACCAAAGCCGACAACGCCTAAAGTTTTGTTTTTAAGTTCCACACCTACGTAAGATTTACGATCCCATTTTCCGTTTTTAAGTGTGTTGAATGCTTGTGGAATGTGACGTGCTAAAGATGTCATCATTGCAATTGTATGTTCAGCAGCTGAGTTTGTATTACCATCTGGCGCGTTAACAACGATAATACCGTGTTCAGTTGCAGCAGTAAGGTCGATGTTATCTACACCTACACCAGCACGTCCGATTAATTTTAAATTTTTAGCAGCTTCGATAATTTCACGTGTCACAGTTGTTTGAGAACGTACTAATAACACATGTACATCAGCAATTTTAGCTTTTAATTGCTCTGGTGCTAAACCAGTATCAATAATGATGTTTAAGTCTAAACCTGTTTCTTGGCGAAGTGGTTGGATACCATCTTCACTAAGTGGATCTGCGATAAATACGTTAATTGTTTTTGTTGCTTTTTCAATTGTTTCTGTTGCCATTTGAATGTTTCGCTCCCTTAAAATGTAAAATAAAAAGCCTTTCGTCCCTTACATCATTATGTAAGGGGCGAAAGACTGTTAATGACCAGGCTTACGCGGTACCACCCTTTTTCGTTGTAAGGAACATTAAAAAATGTTATATACAACCTTTACCAAATGCGTAACGTGCATGTGACGTATAGGCATACTCAATTTCCGCCTATCTATTCGGGAGTTGAACTCGATTCGAATCTTACACTGATTTGCACCAACCATCAGCTCTCTAAAGAAAGAATTACGATGAGCGTGTCTCCGTCCTAATATTTTGCGTGATTAATTTTGTAAACATCATAATCCCGATTGTTCACTTCTGTCAATATTTTTTCTAAAAAAAATAAAGAAAAAGTAATGTGTACTGTCTAAATATGAATTAATTACGAATGAAATTAGGTTTGGTGTTGTGTAATGTTCGTGTTTTTAGGGGTTTCATGTAAGCGTTACCGATATATGAAAACATTGATACTATTGAATTTGCAGAAAATTTAAAAATGCATGTTTGTTAGTAGTTTAATAGTAAAACGAACATTTTCATTTTGACACAGTTTTGACAAGATTAGAAGGGGAACTATTGATATAACTCGAATGTAACAATGAACGAAATACAAAGGGGGCTGTTTGTATGAAATATGACGTTATTGTGATTGGAGCAGGGTTAGCAGGACTTACTACAACCTGTGAGCTAATTGACGCGAAGAAGAAAGTGTTACTTATTGATCAAGAACCAATGAACTCGGTGGGGGGACAAGCATTTTGGTCATTCGGTGGAGTGTTTTTAGTAGATTCACCGGAACAGCGGCGTCTTGGTATTAAAGATAGTAAGGATTTAGCGTGGCAAGATTGGGTAGGGACAGCAGGATTTGACCGCTTAGAGGATGAAGATACGTGGGGATATAAGTGGGCAAAGGCTTATGTTGATTTTGCGGCAGGTGAAAAGTATAGTTGGCTCAAATCAAAAGGAATTCATTTTTTTCCGATTGTTGGCTGGGCTGAGCGAGGAGGGAGCTTAGCTGGTGGACATGGAAATTCAGTTCCACGTTTTCATATTACGTGGGGAACCGGACCAGGACTTGTTGAACCATTTGCTAATAAGGTGTTAGAGGCTATAACAAGCGGTTTAATCGATTATAAACCTCGACATAAGGTAACAGCGTTAATAACAGAAAATGGCGTAGTTGTAGGCATTCAAGGAAAAGTATTAGAGCCTAGCCATATTGAACGTGGCAAGGAAAGCTCTCGCGTTGAAGTGGGGGATTTTGAATACCGAGCTGATGCAGTTGTTATTGCAAGTGGTGGAATTGGCGCAAACTTAGAGCTTGTTAAAAAAAATTGGCCAGCTAGACTAGGGACTCCACCAGAACGAATGGTGTCAGGTGTTCCTGCGTATGTTGATGGGAGTATGCTAGAAATTGCAGAAGGTATCGGTGGTCGAATCGTTAATCGAGACCGTATGTGGCATTATACAGAGGGGTTAAAAAATTGGAACCCGATATGGAAGAACCACGGCATTCGCATTTTACCAGGACCTTCTTCCATGTGGTTCGATGCTGAAGGAAATCGCTTTACTGCACCTAATTTTCCAGGCTTCGATACCCTTAGCACACTTGAAGCGATTCAAAAAACAGGCTATGACTATTCGTGGTTTATTTTAACTGAAAAAATGATTGAAAAAGAATTTGCATTATCCGGTTCTGAGCAAAATCCGGACCTTACAAAGAAAAGCATTCGAGATGTATTAAAACGTGTGCTTCCTGGGCCGCCTCGACCAGTGCAAGCATTTAAAGAATACGGCGAAGATTTTGTGATTGCTCATAGTTTAAAAGAATTAGTAGAAGGGATGAATGGGTTAGTCGGTAATGAGTTACTCGACTTTATGCATATAAAAGAGCAAATTTTGGCGCGGGATCGTGAAATTGACAATACATTTACGAAAGACGCACAAGTAACAGCGATTCACGGCGCAAGAAAGTATATCGGTGATAAGTTCATTCGAGTTGCAAAACCGCACAAAATTTTAGATCCACAGGCAGGTCCATTAATTGCAGTTCGTCTTAATATTTTGACCCGTAAAACATTAGGTGGGTTGCAAACGAATTTAAACGGTGCTGTTTTAAATGATGCTGGTGACTGTGTGCCAGGCTTATTTGCAGTAGGGGAAGTATGTGGATTTGGTGGGGGTGGTATGCACGGTTACCGCTCGCTTGAAGGGACGTTTGTGGGAGGTTGTCTGTTTACAGGATTACAGGTTGGAAAATATTTAAGTAAATAAAGGGTTTTTCGAGCAAATGTCGAACTTAATGAATGAGTGTTCATTTTTGAAAAGGGGTGTTAAAGATGGATTATGAAACAATTAAATTAGAAATTTTAGAGCGTAAAGCAGTGCTAACGCTAAATCGTCCAAACGCGATGAATGCAATGGATTCGAAGATGATGCATGAGCTAGCGGATTGCTTTGAAGCGCTACATAATGAAAAAGGCATACAAGTACTTGTCATTAAAGGCGAAGGGAAAGTATTTTCAGCAGGTGGCGATGTAAAAATGATGGTCTCTTCTACAGATTTCGCAGATTTTGGTGGAATTATGGACGACGTTTCGCGATTAGTCCGTGCATATTATACATTGCCAATCATTACAATTGCACAAATTCATGGTGCTTCAGCGGGGCTTGGCTTTAGCATTGCTTTAGGAAGTGATATTGTTGTTGCTGAGGAATCGAGTAAGTTAGCAATGAACTTTATCGGTATTGGATTAATACCAGATGGAGGCGGTCACTTCTTTATGAAAGAGCGCGTCGGTACACCAAAAGCGAAGCAAATGATTTGGGAAGGTAAAGTGTTAAATGGTCAAGAAGCATTAGAACTGGGGTTAATTGATTACAATGTGCCAACAGGAACGGCAGCAGCGACGGTTGATCAAATTGTTGGGAAGCTACTCGCCTCGCCGATTGCTGCGATGATCGAAACGAAGAAGATTTTACATGATGCTAAATTGCCGGAGCTTGAAGCGATTTTAGCAGGAGAAACAAAGGGGCAAACAGCGATGCGCCAAACAAAAGATCATCTTGAAGGTATTCAGGCATTTGTCGAAAAACGTACACCGGAATTTACAGGGAATTAACGACTTTATTTTTAGGTGAAACGTAAAAACGACATACTGTCTTGAAAGCGTTTGTCAACAGTCTAAGGGCATCTCTCATGTATGGGAGATGCCCTTTTTTGGCAGATAGAAAAGTATAAGTTTCATGGATGTCCACCTATGTGTAATCGCATTTATAGCTTTACACATGGAACAAAATTAATTTTCCAGTTGTGTTTACTAGGCGGTGTGTTTTTTCAGCGACACCTTTTTCTTCGATTTTCTTTTGTCCTTCGATTTTAGCCGTTTCATCACTATCAAAATTCCATACTTCATCGAACAATGTTTCCCCAGTTTTTTCGAATGCAGTGAAGCGATAATTCTCCATTTTAACCACCCTTTATTATGAAATATAACTCTATTATACATGAAATAGTTTGATAATTCACGAAACGGATTACATAGCTTTTAAGATTTTCTAAAATATTACATGTCTATGACAAATATGCTTTATTATTTTTAATCCTTTTTACTTGTACCCCGCTAGAGCAAATTTCAAATTTGTGCAAATAACCCTTTTCAATCGAAAATGCTGATCTAAGCGTGATACAATACAAAGGGATAGGGTAGGACAGTTAGTAAAGGAGCGATTGTTCGTGAAAGGAATTACGAAACTCCAAGTAGGGGAGCAAGTAGATCAATATTTATTAATTAAAGAAGCGAAAAAAGGTGTGACAACGGTAGGAAAACCATTTATGTCACTTATTTTACAAGATCGTAGTGGTGACATAGAGGCGAAACTTTGGGATACAAATGAAGAGCATGAGCAAATGTACTGTGCACAAGCGATTGTACGAGTAGGTGGAGAAATCCATGATTATCGTGGGAAAAACCAACTACGTATTAAACAAATTCGTGTAGCCCGTCCAGATGAAGGGGTACAAATTAGCGATTTATTGCCAACAGCTGCGATCCCAAAAGAGCAGATGTTTGAAGACTTAACACAATTTTTCTTTGAAATTAAAAACCCAAATATTTCACGTATCACACGCCATATTATTAAAAAGCATCAAGAGAGTTTATTAATTTTCCCGGCAGCATCGAAAAACCATCATGATTATGCATCAGGTTTATTAGATCATGTTGTATCGATGCTTCGTTTAAGTCAAGCGATTTGTGATTTATACCCAACATTAAACCGCGATTTAATGTATGCGGGCATCATTTTACATGATATCGGTAAGGTGATTGAATTAACAGGACCTGTTGGCACAGCGTATACAGTGGAAGGTAATTTGCTTGGGCATATTACCATCATGGTCGATGAAATCGGTCAAACAGCAAAGGAATTAAATATTGAAGGCGAAGAAGTCATGCTATTGCAACATATTGTATTATCGCATCATGGAAAAGAAGAATGGGGTAGTCCGAAAAAGCCAATGATTCAAGAGGCGGAAATCATTCATTATATCGATAATATTGATGCAAAAATGAATATGTTAACACGAGCACTTGAAAAGACGAAGCCGGGCGAATTTACAGAGCGACTATTCCCGCTAGATAACCGCTCATTTTATAAGCCAACTATTTAAAATGGCTGAGGGGGATGATAGACCCCTCAGTCATTTTTTTGCATAAGAAAAGAACATACAGCGTGCAGCATCATAAAAAATAAACCTCAAAGGCATTGCCTTTGAGGTTTAACATACGTTATTGATTGTCTTGTTGGAATTTTACCATGAAGTCAGCAAGCGCTTGGCAAGCTTCGCGTGGTACAGCGTTGTAAGTAGACGCACGGCAACCACCTACAGAACGGTGACCGTTTAAGCCAACAAAGCCAGCCGCTTTTGCTTCAGCTAAGAATTTTTTCTCTAATTCTTCGTCAGCTACGCGGAATGTAATGTTCATTAGTGAACGAGAGCCTTCTTCTGCATGACCGTAGTAGAAGCCGTTTGAGTTGTCGATTACGTCATAAATTAATGCTGCTTTTTCTTCGTTGTTTTGTGCGATTTTTTCTAAGCCGCCTTGATTTTCAACCCATTTTAATACTTCACCTAACATATAAATACCGAATGTTGGTGGTGTGTTGTATAAAGAGTTGTTATCCGCATGTGTTGTATATTTTAACATTGTCGGAATATTCGTATTCGCTTTTTCTAATAAGTCTTTACGGATAATCACAACTGTTACACCAGATGGACCTAAGTTTTTCTGAGCACCGGCATAGATAATACCGAATTTAGAAACATCTACTGGTTTAGAAAGGATATCAGAAGACATGTCCGCTACTAAAGGTACATTGCCAGTCTCAGGGAATACTTTCCACTGTGTACCGTAAATTGTGTTGTTTGATGTAATGTGTAAGTATGCATCTGTGTCATCTACGCTAATAGCCGTTGGGATGTTTTTATACTTATTTTCTTTAGTTGAAGCTACTTCTTTTACGTTACCGAATAGCTTTGCTTCTTTTAGCGCTTTTTCAGACCAAGAACCTGTTAATACATAGCTAGCCGTTTGATCTTGCTGTAAGAAGTTCATCGGAATCATTGTGAATTGAAGGCTAGCACCACCTTGTAAGAATAGCACTTCGTAGTTTTCTGGAATGTTATAAATTTTGCGTAGACGCTCGATTGCACCGTTATGTACTTCTTCGAATGTCGCACTGCGGTGACTCATTTCCATTAATGACATACCTGTGTTTTGGAAATCTAGTAATTCTTTTTGAGCAACTTCCAATACTTCTAGTGGTAAAGCAGATGGACCAGCGTTGAAATTGTAAGCACGTTTAGTCGTTGTATTCATGTGGAACACTCCTTAAAGTTTATTTCTCCATTATAATATATTGTTTTCAAAAATAAATGGCAAAATTGATAATAATTTTGGGTGAAAAGCAAAAAATAAAGAAAAAACCGTACTAATAGCGCTTACTTAGTTATGAATGTTCGTTTTTAGGGTGAAATATTACGATTTATTTACAAAAACAAATGCGATTGTTCACTTAATTGTTATAATTGACGAATAAGTAGTGCAATCATTATAAAAAATAGTGCGGGAAGTGAGAAGATGAAAGAAACATTAGAAGCGCTTAGTGCCGCAGCGAAGATGAAAAAGATGACGTGGGGGCATAATAAACTAGGGTATTTATTTTTGACAATGCTTGGTGGGATATTTGTTGGTTTCGGGATGATTTTGTTAGTCACGGTTGGGGGCTTGCTCGATCCAGTAGGGGAACCAAGCATGAAAATCATACAGGGAATTTCATTTGGTGTAGCACTCAGCATGGTCATGCTTGGTGGTGCTGATTTGTATACAGGTAATAATTTAGTCATGACAATAGGGGCGCTTGAAAAACAAACGACCTGGGGCGATTTAGGGAAAGTATGGTTGGTTAGCTGGATAGGGAACTTTATTGGTTCGTTTATTGTTGCGTGGCTCTTTTTTATGGCAGGTTTAGCAAGTGGTGAAACAGGTGCCTATATCGAAAAAATTGCAGGGATTAAGATGAATATTCCTTTTACTGAACTTCTGTTTCGAGGTATTTTATGTAATATCCTTGTTTGTATGGCAGTTTGGAGCTGTTATAAAGTGAAGAATGAGGCAGCGAAAATTTTGTTGATTTTTTGTTGTATTTATCCGTTTATTACAGCTGGTTTTGAGCACAGTGTAGCCAATATGACATTGTTTTCTCTTGCGTTGATGATTCCGCATGGAGAGCTTGTATCACTTAGTGGGCTTATACATAATTTAATTCCTGTATCTATTGGGAATGCTATTGGTGGAGCTGTTTTCATCGGCTGTGCATTTTGGTACAGCCAAGTGCGAAAGTGACAGTCATGTATCAATTGTAATGAATAATGTTATAATCAAGGCATTTAGAGAACGCTTATTGAGGTGAATGCTTTGGCTAGAGAAAGAAAATTTTCAACAACAGAAATCTTCCGTGAAACAGAGCGACTATTATTAACGGTCGGTTATGAAGGGTATAATATTAGTTTGTTGGCAGAAGCGTTAAACGTTTCACGGGCAGCCATTTATAAATATTATACGAATAAAGAAGAGCTAGTCGTGGATTTTATGCTGGAGCATATCCAACAAATGATTCAACAATTTGCAGCTGTCGATAACGAGCAAGCTTTTGAGCATCAACTCGAGGAAGTACTCGATATTATTTTGGGTTCAAAGGATTTACACCATATTTTTTCAATGGCACATGTCATTGAACCAAAAGGAAAACAGGAAATCGTGGACAAGATGGAGCATTTAAGTAGGCTCCATCAAGATATGTATGCACCACTGCAAGCGATGGTCAATAAAGGAAAAGAAGAAGGCGTAGTAGACGACACAATCCCGAATGCACTTATCATTGCGTTTATTTTTCAAAGTATTGATTTACCAAACCATGTGAATGTCCCGGATGAAGTGTTTTTACCGGCATTAAAAAAACTTGTCAAAACAGGTATTTATAGAGGAGCTTAATGGAAATTAGTTTTATACTCTGAATGAGCAAAAGTACATCCTAAAAATACCAGTTGAATAGTAAAAGACATGTATCATAGCCTCCGCGCTTTGCCACAGCCTACACAGGAGCTAAAACAGGCGTGGCCTGTTTGGATCTCCTGTTCCTGCTCCTGACGCTTACGCTTTCGTCGCAAAGAAAATCTTGGCTCCTGTGGCTATGGCGCGCTACGGCAAAAGTGAATACTTCTCGATGTGCTAGAAAAATATTTCTCTTCTTTAAAAGAAATCATTTTCTTTCCGTTTGCATGTATAATTGCCCAGCCTCTACCGAAATGGATGAGAATCTTTCTTTATTTTTAACAACTGATTATTGTACTCAACCAAATGTATTGATTAACAAAATATTTCCTTTATAGAAGCATGTTTTTTAGCAAAACGTGATCAAAAATGACTTGCCCGTTGATTGAAGCGGAATCGGCGAGACTCCTACGGGAATAGCAATAAAGGAACGAAGGCTAAAACCGTCACGTCCTGTGACAACGCCTTCGTGACCAACATCGTGTTGGCCTGAAGACCCCGCAGGAAATTTATTTGCGACGAAAGCGCAGCGACAGGAGCACCGAGGTACGAGTAACGAGGAGGCTGAAGCCATGCCCGTGGAAAGCGAGCCGAATGGAGCGGAAATCAACGGTTCCTTAATTGGTAATATATGTTTGTAAATTTACTCGTTATGAGTTTATATAGTAAATGAGGGACTATTTTTTCTATCTTGTGATAATGCTGAAGTTATGTCAGTATAGAGGGGACAAGCGACAAGGAGGAACTCAAAAAGTATGGCTAATTTACCAAACTGTCCAAAATGTAATTCTGAATACACATACGAGGATGGCGTGAATTACGTATGCCCTGAATGTGCTCATGAATGGCCTATGACAACAGAAGAAGTTACAGAAGAGGGCTTAGTTGTACGTGATGCAAACGGCAACTTACTTCAAGATGGCGACACCGTTACAGTGATCAAAGATTTAAAGGTGAAAGGTAGCTCGCAGAATCTAAAACAAGGTACGAAAGTAAAAGGTATCCGTTTAGTAGAAGGCGACCACAATATTGACTGCAAAATCGATGGCTTCGGTGCGATGAAGTTAAAGTCTGAGTTTGTAAAGAAAATCTAAAAAAAGAGCCGTCTGAAAAGACATTTTGAGACGGCTCTTTTGCGACGAGGATGGTGGCATTTTGATGTGACCACCACAGGAGCAATATTTCTTAATGGATAATTATTAAGAAGTAAAGGGGTGTCCAGAAAGTTTTTACTTTCTGGACACCCCATTTTGATTTATATTATTACTTTTGAGATTGGAATGCGTCTTTTAAGTCAGCATCTTTTACTTCTATTTTCGCTTCTTCAATTAACTGAGCTTCAATTGTTTCCCAATTCTTTTTCAGCTCTTCTACAATTGGAGTAATTTCTTCTTTTTTCTCTTCTAACGTACCGTAGCCTTCTATTTCACGCTTGTCCGTTACTTCGATAATATGGTAACCGAACTGTGATTTTACTGGCTCAGATACGGTATTTAACTCCAGTGCATAAGCGGCGTCGTTAAATTCAGGCACCATTTTTCCAACTGTAAACCAACCTAAATTGCCACCTTCTGCAGCAGAACCGTCTTTTGATTTTTCTTTTGCCACTTCAGCGAAGTCCGCCCCATTTTTTAATTCTTCGACAATCGCCTTTGCTTCTTCTTCAGTTTCGACTAAAATATGACGAGCGTTTAATTCGTATTTGGCTTGGTCATAGTAAGCTTGAATGTCTTCGTCCGTTACCTTTACTTCCTCTAACGCTTTTTCTTGTAATAATTGGAAACGGATATTTTGCTTGAACGTTTCTTCTGTTAAACCGCTCGATGCTAAAGCCATTTGGAATTGGTCACCGTACTGTTCTTTAATTGCATCATATTCAGCTTGAATCTCTTCATCTGTCACTTTGTATTTGTCATTTAAAATTTTATTGACGACCACTTGTTCAAGTAATGGAGCCCCAGCTAATTTTTTGATTTCAGCATAAAATTCATCTTGTGTAATGTCACCCGATGCTGTAGATACAACTACCTCATCACCAGGATTACTACATGCAGCTAAGCCGATAGAGGCTGCTAGTGTCAAAGCAAAAACTGTCTTTTTCATAAACGAAACTCTCCTAACTATTTTTTACAATGCATTAGTTACTATAACATAAACGAAAAAAAAACTAAACGGTTCCACCTGTCGATTGCCTATTCGTAATGTTCATCGGAGCATAGCATAAAGGGTAGTAAGGGAGGTGGCAGGATATGAGCGGTGGAGGCTACGGCAACGGCGGCGGTTATGGCTCAGGATTTGCTTTAATCGTAGTTCTATTTATCTTATTGATCATTGTAGGAGCTGCGTTTCTTTATTAATCAATAAAAAAGCGAAATCCGTCTAACGGATTTCGCTTTTTATACTGAAAATAACACTTCCACATAAAACGATACTAATAAAATGGTAATGAGCACATTAATCGTGCGGAAAATTTTGGGGTGTCGTTCTTCGGGAATTTCGCGACGTACACATAGTGCGTATGTCATGCGATTAATTTGAAATAAATAAAATACCGAGAATAGCACTACGATTAAGAGTAGCAATTCTATTCCTCCCCTCTATCACTTCTTTCAGAATATCAAATGACCTATTAGTGAGACAAGTGTGAGCTATCGTTCATATATGTTGGAATTAAGATTTCATACCCTTTAGGTGTTTCCTCGATTATAGCATTTTTAGGTGCTCGCCATATATCTTTTACAAACAATAAATCAAGTAAACAAATACTACAATGAAATGCTAATGATAAGCAAAAATAATGTGAAAACTGAGGCCATTTGATTGCGCCTAAAACAAAAAAAGTATTTAAGACAAAAAAGGGCGTAACTAATGTAAAGAGATAACGATTTTTTGGGATCGTTCCTGTTATGCGCATATGCAAAATAGGGATAAATGTATATTTAATCTTTAAGCCATATGACAGCGATTTTCGATAATTAAACAGCGAAAAATAATGAATAAGTTTGTGCATTGGATACAGCAGAATGAAGGCGAACATAAAACGCAAGAAATAGGCATCTGAATGGGGACTACTATATCGAAAGCTTGTTAGCGCATAAGATAGGCAAAAAACGATGACAAACGTTAAGCTAGTCAATAAAAAAAGCCGTGTTGTTCCATATTCATATTCGATGTTAATGGTTTTAATACAGTTCATAAATGTACCTCATTAATAAAAATTAAAAAGAGTGTACGTAGCTTATACACCCTTTTCGTTGGTTATTGTGTAATGGAAGCTTGCGCCTGTGCGTGATCTAAACTTTCTTTAAAGTCATCAAATGAACGTTCAAAAATATCAATAAAGTCTTCGCCGTAAATATTACGAATGACCGCCATAACATCTAAAAACTCAGGGAAGCGTCCGTATAATTCTTTTAGTGGCAATGAGCCATCGATAATCGCATGTTGTGTATCATGATAATGCTCATACATTCGAAGGATTAATGAATTACCTGCTTCTGTTAGTTCTACATATGTGTTTCGTTTATCATCATCACGTTTTGAAAACTTTAATAGTCCGCGTTCTTCTAATTTTTTAGAGAAGTTAAACGCTGTTGATACATGCATTACACCAAACTTTGCAACATCAGAAATAGAAGCACCTTTTAAATGGAATGAAATCCATAAAATATGATGTTCATTAATGTTTAAGTCGTAAGGTTTAATCCAAGTTTGCCAGTCTTTTTCGACAGCTTTCCAAAGAGCTTTAGATAGCTGAGCAATGCGTTGACTATATAACATAGCCTCTTTCATTGTGTATAATCCTTCAGACACTGCAATCACCTTCTTCTTTCATAGCGTTTTGAAAATATTATAGCAGTAAAAGAAAAAAGTTTAAAGTTGGAAAAATTAAATAATTGAAATGTGATTTAAAATTACAAGTTTTTGGATAAAAACTAGTGAAAAACACAAAAAACAATCCCTTTTTGTAGGACTTTTGATATATGAGTGTCGTAGTGTATATTATTCTTTATTTTCTAGGTTGAGGAATATTTTTCTCGATTTCGTTAATGGAATTCTGTAAATTTTCGATTTCTTGTTTTAGTTTTTCTGTTTCAGGTTCGATCTCGTTTTTAAATGTTACAATCGTCTCTTTTAATTCATTTATTATTTTAGGCATATTATTTTTTGTTTCTTCTGTAAAAGTAATGATAGATTGTTTTACGTTACTTGTTTCATTTTTTACATCAATAAGTTGATCTTTGAATGTTGTAGCATTACGTATAATAGTAGAGCGTAATTGTTTACCAGCCTGAGGAGCTGTTATGATTGTTGCTACCATACCTGTAACAAGTCCGAAGCCTACTCCCGTGAAAAATGTTTTTGCCTTCATTTTGCCAACCCCTTTAACATAACATAGATAATGATAGAGCATTTTATACACATACAAGTAGATTTCCCACCCGTATTCTTAATTAAAACATGAAACGAAAAATAACAAAATAAAAAGAAGCTACGGAAATTCGCAGCTCCTTTTTCAGTTTAAGCTTGAGATACTGAAGTTTTGAATCGTGAGCGCTTTACTAGATTTGTTACGATAGGATAAATAATCAGGAAAGCTACTACGTTAAATGCGATAGCAGGTAATACAACCCCAGCAAATAATACAGCGAATGTAGCACCTACATCTGAGCCGATAACAAATAATGCTACCGATAAGAAAACTACTCCTGATAATACCGTTCCTAGTCCAACTAAAATAGCTGATACAACCATATTACTTGCTAACTTTTTAATAATTAATAACACAATTAAAAATGCAAAGCCAGTAACCGCTTTATCAACTATGTTCGGAATAAAGCCACCAGGGAATGTTGTAAACAATCCTGATAAAACACCAGTCGTTATAGATAATAAGAATGTTTCTTTTACAGAAGGGAATAGTAAAATGCCAATAAACATCATCGTTAACATGAAGTCAGGCTTCATCCCTTGTACTAATCCAGGTGTTATAACATAAAGTGCTGCACCTACACCGACTAAAAGCGCCATTAAAACTAAGTTCTTCGTATTCATTTTTCTCGTCTCCTCTAAACTTTCTAATCTTTTGTTCTCCTAATGTGCACTCATTGCCATTAGCGAAAACTTATACTGAATTTTACGTCTGAATTGCTGAAAAATCAATGACTCTAGCTATTTTTTCTGAAAATAGCTAAAATAATAGGCTTAACTTAACTGCTTCGGTAAAATTTGTAGTGAAAACACGTAGATACACTTTATTTTTCCTGTAATCTACGTGCAGTGTTCTCTTAAATATTTTCTTGAATAGCTTGTGCAAAGCTTGCTAATTCGTTCATTTCGAATTTTTTTGTATTCCATTGTAAGTGTAATCCATCTGTTTCGTCGTAACGAGGAATTAAATGTAAATGGTAGTGGAATACAGTTTGACCAGCTGCGGCACCGTTATTATTGACTGTATTAAGTCCAACTGGATTGAATGCTTTCTTGATGGCATTGGCTACTTTTGGTGCTGCTTTGTAAAGGTTAGCGGCCACATCTTGTGGCATTTCAAACAGGTCTTGACAATGTGTTTTTGGAATAAGTAGCGTATGGCCCTTCGTTAAAGGCATAATGTCCATAAATGCGTATACGTGCTCGTCTTCGTATACTTTCGAACTTGGAATGTCTCCATTGATAATTTTACAAAATAGGCAATCGCTCATTTCAAAACATCCTTTCCATCTATTTTCATCTATTTTAACATATGTACACTGAATGTTTTCCAACTTTTTGATAAACTAAGGACAAGAATAGGAGTGACATTATGACGATTTTACAAGTATCTAATGTGTCAGGCGGCTATACGAGAAAGCCTGTGATTAAAGATTTATCATTTACGATTGAAAAAGGCGAGCTTGTTGGTCTAATTGGATTAAACGGTGCTGGCAAAAGTACGACGATTAAGCATATTATCGGCACGCTGCTACCGCGTGAAGGCGAAATTCGTTTAAATGGCGTGACGTTAAAGGAAAATATGGACACATACCGTTCTAGCTTTTCATACATTCCAGAGACGCCTGTTTTATATGAAGAGTTAACATTAAAAGAACATTTAGCTTTAACCGCAATGGCTTATGGGATTGATGAAAAGACATTAGCAGAACGGTCAGACAAACTATTAAAAGAGTTTCGAATGGAAAAACGCCTGAATTGGTTCCCATCACATTTCTCTAAAGGAATGCGTCAAAAGGTAATGATTATGAGTGCATTTTTAGTGAATCCAAGTTTGTATATTATCGACGAACCATTTGTTGGCCTCGATCCACTCGGCATTCAATCATTGTTAGATCAAATGGATATGAAAAAACGAGAAGGTGCTTCCATTTTAATGTCAACGCATATTTTATCGACAGCAGAAAAGTATTGTGATCGCATTATTTTGCTACATGAAGGGCGTGTGCGTGCACAAGGAACGATGGATGACCTGCGCCGTGCGTTTCAGATGCCACATGCAACACTCGATGATTTGTACATTGCGATGACGAAGGAACAAGCAGGTGAATAGTATGCAAAATATTTGGTCAAAGCGATTTCTCCATTATATAGGTGAAGTACAAAAATATATGCGCTTCGTTTTTACGGGACATATAGCCATTGTCCTTGTATTTGTCGTCGGAGCAGGTGGTTATCAATATAGTGAGTGGTTAAAAGTAGCACCGAACGATTTTCCAGCTGAATGGCTTGTCGCCGTTCTTGTTGGAATCATTTTAGCGTTTAGTGCCCCGACAACCCTTATCCGCGAGCCAGATCAAGTGTATTTATTGCCCCTTGAGACAAAAATGTCAATTTATTTTAAAAAGGCGCTGAACTGGACATTTATATCGCAAGTGTTGCTTTCTATAGCGACTTATATTGTAGCGATTCCGCTATTAAATACGGTGACAGCGCTACCAGTAAGTCAAATTTGGATAGGTCTTTTTGTCATTATGCTGTTGAAATATTTAAATGTGCAAATGGAATTTAATTATCGCTATAGTAACCGTGGACAATTGATATGGATTGACCGCATTGCACGTATGATCATGTCAATTTTAATCATTCATAGCATCTTAACGAGTGGATTGGTGCTAGGTGTGATTCTTTTGATCATCGTCATTGCCTATCATGTATTATTAATAAAACGTGTAGCCGATGAACCTGTACCGTATGAACACTTTGTAAAGTTAGAACAAAATCGTATGATGCGTTTTTATCGTTTTGCCAATTACTTTACGGATGTACCACATTTACGAGGCTCGATTCGCCGCCGGGCATGGCTTGATTTTGTGTACGCATGGATTCCGTTTAAGAAGGAAAAGACACAACACTATTTAGTATTCCGTACATTCGTTCGAACGGATGATTATTTTTATTTATGGGTACGTTTAACAGTTATTTCAGCAGTCATCGTGGCATTTGTGGATATTCCTGTTGTGACTTGGATTGTAGTAGGTGCTTTATCGTTTGCCACAACACTTCAATTGAAATATGCCCTGCTATCATCAGGGGAGTTTCGAATGGATATGTTATACCCTGTACCGTTCAAGCAACGTGGCCATGCGGTTGAAACATTACTACGCTTCTTTATGATCATTCAAGCGATTATTGTAACTGTTTGTGGCATGACGCAGTCACTCTTCCTTTTTATTCCACTCATTATTCTTATAGTGAGTGAATTAACGTTACGGTTAACGAAGGGTACGTCTGAAAATTCTCTTTGAGACGCGCTCTTTGCTACGGGGATGAAAGTGATTGTCAACAGTCGGAGGGCTATCCATAATTGGATAGCCCTTTATTGTTCCAATTGCGGTGCAGTAAAGGTTGTCGTATAAGTTTTGGAAGTAAAGAAAGTTTGGGTTGGCGAGCTAGATGAATCGAGTAGCTGTGCTAGTTCCGCATGAAAGGCGTTGGATTTTGTCCATACTTCAAATGACGCAGGTCCTGCCCATTGTGTGACAACAACATATGTTTCTGCTTTGATCGGACGTAATACGCGGTAGGCGATGCACGATGTATCTTGCTTTAGGTGAGCGATGGCCTTGATAATGCGTTCTTCAAAAAGTGGGCGCGATTCCTCCATGACAGGTACATTTTGCATGGCGACAAAGCCGCGTTGCTCAAAGTGACCTGCTCCGTCGATTACTTCAAAACGGCGTGGTGTTGCGAAAACGGACTTTTTTTCGGATTCGTGCATGACGACAGAGTTGCCTTGTCCGTGTAATAAAATCATCTTTTCCTTTGCATATTTTGTGAGTAAACGTTCCATAAACTCCGGCGTCCCCGATGTTAAATAAAAATTCATGTTCATCCCCCTTTAATCAATAGTTATTTCTATTAAAGAGCGATTGAAACGTATTTGTCAAAGTCGAGCATCGATTAAAGAACAATTTTATGACATTTAGGGCATAAAACTATACAATAGCTAAGGAACAGTTTATATTGATAACGGATATTAAGAGTGTTACAGATAAAAAATAATAACTATTTGAGGGGAAGGTATTCGTTTCATGAGAACAATTAACGATACATTGTTACGTGCAGCACGTGGCGAGAAAACAGACTATACGCCTGTATGGTACATGCGTCAGGCAGGTCGTTCACAACCCGAATATCGTGAAATTAAAGAAAAATATTCACTAGAAGAAATTACAATGCAACCAGAACTATGTGCATATGTAACACGTCTTCCAGTTGAGCAATATGATGTAGATGCGGCAATTCTTTATAAAGACATCGTGACGCCGTTACCAGGTATGGGGATCGATGTGAAGATTAAAGCAGGTGTAGGTCCTGTTATTTCTAACCCAATTCGTTCAGCAGCAGATGTTGAAAAATTGGGAGAATTCAATGCAAAAGAGCATACACCATATGTATTAGAGACGATTAAAATATTAACGGAAGAGCAGTTAAACGTACCGTTAATTGGTTTTGGTGGTGCACCATTTACATTAGCTTCGTATATGATCGAAGGCGGACCTTCTCGTAACTATGCAAAAACAAAATCATTTATGGTTTCACAACCGCAAGCTTGGTTTGCATTAATGGACAAGCTGGGCGATATGATTATTGCAGATATTACAGCGCAAGTAGCAGCTGGGGCAAAAGCGATTCAGATTTTTGATTCGTGGGTTGGTGCATTGAATGTAGAAGATTACCGTGTATTTATTAAACCCGTCATGACACGTATTTTTGGAGAGCTACGACAATTAAATGTCCCATTAATTCAATTTGGTGTAGGTGCTTCTCATTTAGTGAATGAATGGCATGAGCTACCGATTGATGTAGTAGGTCTTGATTGGCGTTTACCAATCCGTGAGGCAGAGGCACGCGGTGTAACGAAGGCAGTGCAGGGGAACTTAGATCCAACGTTATTATTAGCAGACTGGAACGTAATAGAAGCACGTGCAAAGGATATTATTGACCAAGGTATTGCCCACGAGGGTGGTCACATCTTTAACTTAGGACACGGCGTTTTCCCAGAGGTGGATCCAGCTGTATTGAAACGTTTAACAACATTCATTCATGAATACAGTCGTGAAGCGAAGGCAAAGAAATAAGGTAAATCTAAGTATACTAGGTAATAATACTAGTGATTAAGTTTTCGCAGGACATTAACATAAGCCTAGGCTACCATGTCTTCCGAATGCGGCGGGCTTGTGTAACTGTGCGATTACATAAGACATTTATAAAATTCCAGAGGTGATTCTTTCATGAAACCAGTACGCGGTTTATTAGTAATGGCATACGGAACGCCATACAAAGAAGAAGATATCGAGCGTTATTATACACATATTCGTCGTGGTCGTAAGCCATCTCAAGAGCATATCGATGACTTAACAGAACGTTACCGTGCGATTGGTGGGATTTCACCGCTTGCTAAAATGACAGTTGCGCAAGCAGAAGCACTTGGTGCACGTTTAAATGAAGTGCAGGATGAAGTAGAGTACAAAGTATTTATCGGTTTAAAACATATTGAACCATTCGTAGAAGATGCAATCGAAGCAATGGTGAATGAAGGGATTAAAGAGGCAGTATCGATTGTTTTAGCACCACACTTCTCTACATTCTCGATTAAATCGTATAACGGTCGTGCACAGGCACACATCGAAAAACTAGGTGCCGATTTAACATTAACGTCTGTTGAATCTTGGTACAAACAACCAAAATTCATTGAGTTCTGGAAAAATGCCGTGAACGGTGAATTAGCGAAAATGTCGGAAGAAGAACGTGCAAACTGTTGCTTAATCGTATCGAACCACTCATTACCAGAGAAAATTAAATTAGCTGGTGACCCATACGAAGAGCAATTAATTGAAACGGCGCGTCTAATTGAAGAAGCGTCTGATATTGAAAATGTAGAAGTAGGTTGGCAATCAGCTGGTCAAACACCAGAGCCTTGGTTAGGACCAGATGTACAAGATTTAACAAAAGAACTATTCGAACAAAAAGGTTATAAAGCATTTATCTATACACCGGTTGGTTTCGTAACAGAACATTTAGAAGTACTGTACGATAATGATATTGAATGTAAAGTGGTATGTGATGAAATTGGCGCAAGTTATTACCGTCCAACAATGCCAAATACGAACCCACTATTCATCGATGCTATGGTAGATGCAATTCACGATAAATTAGCCAAATAAGATAGAAAGTGATGATGAGGGTGACGAGGAGAAGGAAGATAGTCGTCATAGGCGGCGGGATAACAGGATTAACAGCAGCGTTTTATTTACAACAAATCGCAAAAGAAAATCAATATCCGCTTGATGTCGTTATTGTCGAATCTTCTCTTCGCCTTGGTGGAAAGATTCAAACGATACGCAAGGATGGGTTCATAGTAGAGCGCGGGCCAGAGTCATTTATCGATGAGCAAGGTAGTGTTCATCAACTAGCACGGGAACTGGGGATTGCTGATCAGCTTGTGCATAATAAGAACGGGCAAACATATGTCGCTGTTGGCAAAGATTTGTACCCGATACCGAGCAGTTTATTGTTTGATGGATCGCCAAACGTCTCCTCACTCATTACGACCGGTTTAATTTCTGTAAGTGGTAAAATTCGTGCAGCAGGTGATTTATTTATTCCAAAACCTTCTCAAGAGACCGATGAGCCAATTGGTCATTTCTTTAGACGCCGCTTTGGGAAAGAGGTTGTGGAAAATTTAGTAGAGCCGCTATTGGCGGGAACGTTTGCTGGTGATATTGATCATTTGAGTATTCAATCGATGTTCCCGCAATTTTATCAATTAGAGAAAGAACATCGGAGTTTATTGCTTGGATTGAAAAAGCAAAAAGTAAATCATTTTGCCATTAAGCATTTTGAGGAGCAATATAACCACTATGGCACATTTGAACGAGGGCTTGAGACGTTAATCGAAAAGTTAGAGGAAAAGCTAGCGCCTACTAGTACCATTTTAAAAGGTGTCAAAGTAGAGGCAATTGATTCTATTCAAAATGGGCAGTTGAAAATTGAGCTCAATAATATTTCGCCGATACAGGCAGATGCCGTCATTATGACGACACCGTTTAATGTAGCTAAATCAGTATTTAAGAAGCAGAATGTAATGCAACATTTACCGAATATGAATTATGCGACAATTGCTACAGTGACGATGGCATTTAAGCAGGAAGAACTGAAAAAATATAAAAAAGCGTTAAACTTTTTCGTATCACGCAATAGTGATTTAGCGATTACGTCTTGTACGTGGAGTAACCGAAAGTGGGATAATGTTGCACCAGAAGGCTACGATTTGTTGCGTGTTTATATTGGGCGTGTCGGTGACGAAACGATTGTCGAGTTGTCAGATAGTGAAATTGAGCGGATTGTGTTAGCTGATTTACGGAAAGCAATCGATCTACAAGGAAACCCACTATTTACAATGGTGACACGCTGGAAGCAGGCAATGCCTCAATATACAGTGGGGCATGATGAGCGTCTAAAGCAATTAAAAGCTGAATTGTATAATCAATTTCCACAGGTGAAATTGGTTGGGAGTTCCTATGAAGGCATTAGTGTACCTGATTGTATCGAACAAGGTCGACAAACCGCACAAGAAATGCTCAATACACTATTTGAACGACAAACTGTACAGTAGATACACGTATCTATTGTGCAGTTTTTTTATCTTTTGGATACAATTACGTTGAGGTGTAATTGCGATTAACTAGGATAAAGTTTAGATTATTGAAGTTCACAATTTTACCGTACATACTTCATTGATATTTCACATTTGTAAAGTACGATTGAATGGGAGTGAATGAATATGAATAAGTCAATGATTGCCTTATTAATGTGCCTATTGTTGTTAACTGGTTGTAATGAGCAGCGATTTACACCGGTTAACCCGCATCAGCCTTTCGTTGCATCGGTCAATATTTTACAACCCTCATTAACGTTTTTTGATCAAAAAGGGGATGCCATCACAACGTGGGAATTTGAATCTGCTTATACCGGAGGCGTGCTCATTCAACATGACCGAGTGCTTATGTATGGGCATGAACTAACGGAAGCCCATTTGTATGAAATTTCAACAGGTAAACATGTAGCGACAATCGAATGTGGAATAGGCACGACAAATGCTTATTACGACAATCAGTCAGAGCAATTTTTTATGACAAACAGTAAAACAAATACGGTTATAAGTTATGACTCACAAGGAAAAAAATTACATGAACAAAAATTATACAACTATCCGATGTCGATGGTTGCTAGTAACGGCTATTTATATGTAGTCAATTATAAAGATACTGTTTTATCCGTGCTAGATATTGAAGCGTTTACTGTAGTAGATGAATGGGACATTGCTAAATCCTCGCACGGCATTGCCATTCTCGAACAACAAAACAAGCTTTGGATTGGTGGACACGGTGAAGGCAGTAAACCAAATGAAACGATAGATGTCTATGATTTAACGACAGGAGAAAAACAAACGCCCATTAGTATGCCGCTCATGCCGGTTGGAATTGCTAAAAAAGGTGATGAAGTCGCTGTTATTAGTCACGGCGAGAGCATGTTATATGTGGCCGATATAGACGGTGAAATTTTATGGCAACAAAAAGTGGGTGCTAATCCTTTTGCCGTGCAACATTTTATGAATTTTATAGTCGTAGCAGGTTATGACGATCAAACCGTTTATTTTTTAGAAGACCAACAAGTTATTAAAAAAGTACAAACGAACAAGGGACCATTTCAATTGCTAGTAAGGGAGGGGACAACATGACGACCGTACTTATTGTGGACGATGAACTAGATATGCGTAATTTAATCGAAGTGATGCTATTAAAATCAAATTTCCGTACATTAACCGCAGCAAATGGGGCAGATGCTTATGAAATTTTAACAAGAGAAGAAGTCGATATTGTATTGCTGGACGTGATGATGCCAGAAGAAGATGGTTTCCAAGTATGTACAAAGATTCGCTTTACTTCAGATGTACCTATCATTTTTTTAACGGCACGTGATGCTAATGAAGATAAAGTAAAAGGATTAACAATTGGCGGTGATGACTACATTATTAAGCCGTTTACAGCAAGTGAATTAGTAGCCCGTCTTCATGCTGTTCTTCGTCGTACAGGGCGATTAATGTATGAGGTGGAGCAGAAAATAGTAACACGTGGCTGTATTAAGTTAGATGAAATATCGCGTAAAGTTATGGTAAATGATGTGCATGTCCCTTTAACGCTCAAGGAGTACGAGTTATTGTATTTGTTTATGCAAAACCCTGATAATGTCTATTCAAGAGAACAACTGCTCGAACGAATTTGGGACATTGATTACGGTGGGGGAACACGGACGGTGGACACACATATTAAAACATTACGTTTAAAACTGGGCAAACAATCAAAGGAAGCAAGCGAATATATCCAAACGGTTTGGGGTATCGGTTATCGCTTTGAAAAACGTAAATGATCACATTTGCACGAAAAATATGGGTATTAATTGTTGTTTTTTTAGTCATCACCATTGCGTTTATGTATTTGTTAACTGATTTTTTATATGAACAGCTCTACGTAGAAGATACAGAAGCTTCTATGATTGAATATGGCGAACGGCTAGTGACCAAATATAAAGGTGGCCAAGTAACAGATGAGCTAATTGCTGAAATTGAGGAGCATAATAGCTATGGGAACTTTAATGTTTTTGCTGTACGTAATCCACGTGAACTAAGTGCTTGTGTCCCATTTGATATTGATTACGAAACACTCATCGGGCCAGATGAGCGCCAACAACTGCTAGCAGGACAAGCGATCATAAAAATTGGTTATGAAGAACGATTTGAACGCCAAATTATTTCCGTTATTTTTCCATTTACAGATGAAAACCGATTAGAAGGCATTTTATATTTATATTATCCATTAGCGAAAATTAGTGAATTAGCCAAAGAGGAAGTACTCTTTTTAATTGCTTGTGTTGTCGTATTTGCCATTGTCATTGGGTATTTTGTTTTTAAGGCACTGCGTCATATTATGCGCCCTCTGCATGAATTACAGCAAGCAGTGCAGCAAATGTCAACAGGCGATTATACAGCGCGGGTTTCCGTAACATCCAAAGATGAAATCGGTCAGCTATCAAATGCGTTTAACCATATGGCACAGGCCATCCAACAGGAAGATGAAGAGAAAAAGACGTTTTTAGCAACCGTTTCACATGAGCTTCGTACACCAATTAGTTATGTAAAAGGGTACAGTGAGTCGATTCAAAATGGATTTATTGAAGGGGAACAAAAAGAAGAGGCTATTCGCCTTATTGCGAGAGAAGCGAATCGAATGGAGCGCTTAACGAATGAACTGATGCAATTAGTTCATGTGGAGGCTGAACAGGCAGTTGAAATGTATCCAATTGTATTGGCTGAAACATTACGGGATGCCATTCAAATTATTCACGTAAAGGCGAAAGAAAAGCAAATTGACATTATGCTAGAAGCAGATGAAGAATTAATTGTGGAAGCGGATGAAGAAAAGCTCAAACAAATTTTAATTAACTTATTAGAAAATGCTATTCGCTATTCGGATGAAAAGAAGACAGTACGAGTGGAAGCGAGGGCCCATGAAAAGATGGCCGTTATGAAGGTTATCGATAAAGGGATCGGTATACCGCAAGAGGATTTACCGAAAATTACAGAGCGTTTTTACCGTGTTAATAAAGCACGTAGTAGAGTGGATGGGGGCAGTGGACTAGGCCTATCCATTGTTGATAAACTTGTAAAACAACATCAAGGGACATTACACATCGAAAGTAAAGTTGGAGAAGGAACGGTGGTAACGGTCCAAATACCGTTAATGGAGGAATAAGGAATGAAGAAATTATTTTTAACGTTAGCAGCAACGGCTGTATTAGCAGCTGGTTGTGGGCAAGAAAAAGTAGATACAATAGATAGCGGTGAAATGCCAGTTGAAGTGATTGTAGACGTATTAACACCGACGGAATTACAACCAAATGAAGCCGTAACTCTTGAAGTGAAGGTGACACAGGGGGGCGAAGTAGTAGATAATGCCGACAGTGTAGAGTTTGAAGTATGGGAATCAGGTCATAAAGACGAAGGAACAATGCTTGAAGGCGAATTAACGAAAGACGGTGTGTACGTAGCAGAATATACATTTGACCATGATGGTGTCTATTATATGTACGCTCATACAACAGCACGTGGTATGCATGTTATGCCAAAACACGAAATGATTGTTGGGAATCCAGATATGAGTCAAGTATTAGAAGATAACAGTTCAAGTTCGATGGAACATATGGAGAACGGAGAATCTACCGAGCAAGAGGGTCATGCTGAACACGGAGAAGAGTCTGAGGAAGAACATAATCATTAATGGGATATTGTTATTCCAAAGTAGTTGAAGTGATAAAAAAAGTGTATTAGTACAGAACTGTACTAATACACTTTTTTTAGTGAAAAAGAAAAAACCCGCGAGCATTGAGCGCACTCGAAGGTTGAATTGTGTAAGCGATATAGTGTTACTAAATCATAAGGATGAAGCGTCAAGTAGCAATAAGTTGTGAATTAAAGAGTGTTGCATTTCTCACAATTGTTGCTGTAGCACTCGCTTTGTTCTTCGATTTTGTCACCGCATTGAACACATACTTTATCTGGTAAATTTTTGAAAAACTCAACTACGTTTTCTAACATTGTGGATAGCCCCCTTTAATCAAACTGTTATATTACTGTCTTGTTATTTCAAATTGTACTATAACAGTTTATGTTTCGTCAACACAAAATGTGCATTTTAGGGTAAAATAATTATGTACATTTTGTGAAGGAGTGAAGTGAATGTATTTCATCGATAATAAGGGAATTACAGATCCACGAGTGAACTTAGCGATTGAAGAATATGTGTTAAAAAATATGGATATCGAAAAAGATGATTTCCTACTGTTTTACATAAATCAGCCATCCATCATTATTGGCAAAAATCAAAATACGATTGAAGAAATCAATACAGATTATGTAGAAGAGAATGGTGTAATTGTCGTACGTCGTCTATCTGGTGGTGGTGCTGTATACCATGACTTAGGCAACTTAAACTTTAGCTTCTTAACAAAAGATGACGGGAATAGCTTCCACAACTACAAAAAATTCACGCAACCTGTAGTGGATGCTTTAGCGAAGATGGGCGTGAATGCAGAGTTATCAGGTCGTAATGATATTTTGGCGGAAGGGCGTAAAGTATCTGGGAATGCTCAATTCGCTACAAAAGGCCGTATGTTTTCACATGGTACATTACTGTTTGATACAGAAATAGATGCAGTTGTATCAGCCTTGAAAGTGAAAAAGGACAAGATCGAATCAAAAGGCATTAAATCCGTTCGTTCACGTGTAGCTAATATTTCGGAGTTTTTAACAGAGCCGATGACGGTAGAACAATTCCGAATGGAAATATTAAAATCGATTTTTGGTGGCGAAGAAAACATTCAATACTACGATTTAACAGAGCAAGACTGGGAGAACATTTATCAGCTATCGAAAGAGCGTTATCAACAATGGGATTGGAATTACGGCAAATCCCCACGCTTCAATATTCAAAAGCAACATCGTTTCCCATCTGGTAGCATTGATATTCGTTTAGAAGTAAATCGCGGTATCGTTGAAGAAGTCACGATCTTTGGTGATTTCTTTGGAGTTGGTGATGTAGCGGAAGTGGAGGCATTATTAGTCGGTGCGCGTTATGACCGGAATGCGATTGCTGAAAAGCTAGTGGAAATCGATATTCCCAAATACTTTGGTGGCATTACAAAAGAAGAGTTTTTACAGTTAATTTATTAAGTTTTAACTTTATTCAGTGGTTAAAACACCGACTAAATGAAGATGTAACTTGTAACGGTCCAGGACGTACTTTCAGAGTTTTTGAGTACGTCTCTTTTTTATTGTAAAATGAAAAGGAGCCCAATATCAAAATAGGTTCTTAATTAAAAAATGTAGGATTCTAAAAGCACATGGAGTGAAGGGCGGCGACTCCAGCGGGAAAAGCGAGAAAGTCGAGACCCCGCAGGAGCGAAGAATGAGCGACGAGGAGGCTCGACCTCGCCCGCGGAAAGCGTCCGCCCGTAACGGAATGTGCGGTCAAGTACATGTTTTGGTGAAGACTCTTAAAAGGAGCTCGCAAGGTAAATTAGCAAGGTTATTATGAGTTGAAAAATAGGGAATCACTGTATATGGAAGTAACTAATTTAATGAACTAAGGGGTGATAGGATGGAAAAGCACCGGATTTATATAGTCGAGGATGATATAAAAATTGCTTCATTGCTCGCAGAAACGCTGCGGAAATACCAATATGATGTAGCCATTGTTGAAAATTTTGAAACGATTATTGAAGAATGTAAACGTTTTAATCCGCATCTTGTGTTACTCGACATTAATTTGCCTACATATGACGGTTATTACTGGTGTCGTCAGTTACGTCAATATACAACGTGTCCGATTTTATTTATTTCTGCACGGTCAGGTGAGATGGATCAAATTTTTGCGCTTGAAAATGGTGGAGATGACTTTATTACGAAGCCGTTCAACTACGAAATTGTACTGGCAAAAATTCGTAGCCATTTACGTCGAACATATGGAGAATATGCACCAAAACAAGAGGAGCGTACGATTAAACAAGGGCAGCTGACGTTATATTTAGAAAGAATGGAGTTGCATGTAAAAGAGACGATTATTCCCCTGCAAAAAAAAGAGTGCACCATTTTGGATTTATTAATGGGCAATGCACCGAAAGTAGTGTCGCGTGATCAGCTGCTTGAGCATTTATGGGATGATCAAGTGTTTGTAGATGAAAATACATTAAATGTAAATATGACACGTGTTCGAAAAAAATTAGCGGATTATGGTGTTACATCGAGTATTGAAACGATGCGCGGAGCAGGATACCGGTTTATTTTAAGTGCGGAGGAAATGTAATGGGGACAGGATTAAAGCTATTTATGAAGGAACATCTGTCATACCTTATTTTTCAACTATTGATCGTACTGTTTACTTTAATGCTGTACTGGTTGGAAGGATTTCGAAACTTCGCAACAGCGATGTATTCCATCGTGATGAGTGTTATTTTAATCGGGTCTTTTTTAACGATTCGTTATATGTTGCGTCGGCGTTATTTAAAAAAAATTGTTCATTTACCAACACAGATGGATGATGCTTTACAGAAAAATGCCAAAACGCTGGAGTACTACCAAACAGAAAGCTATATGCATGAGTTGTACAAGTTGTATCAGCAGGAAGTACAAGCGCTCTATACGAAACAAACACGTCAATATAAATTTACCAATCAGTGGATTCATCAAATGAAAACACCGGTAGCGGTTTTAGAATTACTACTGCAAGAAGAATCGCTCGATAAACGAAGTGTTCAAGAAGAGGTAGATCGTTTAAAGCGTGGTCTTGAAATGGTATTAATGAATGCACGACTTGAAAATTTTCAAGAAGATTTACAAGTAGAACAAGTAAACTTAAAGCAACTTGTCACGTCTACAATTAATGAAAATAAACGTTTGTTTATTGCAAATAAGGTATTTCCAGAAATGAAAATAGACGAAGAAATCGTTGTGATGAGTGATTCCAAATGGCTTAAGTTTGTTATAACTCAATTTATTACAAACGCAGTTAAATATACGTTTGAAGAGCATAAGAAAATGAGTATTGAAGCGACAAGGCAGGGAGAACGTGTAACGCTTTGTGTAATGGATGAAGGAATCGGTATTCCCAAGTCAGACTTATCACGTGTGACGAAGCCATTTTTTACAGGTGAAAATGGACGTAAAACAGGCGAGTCAACGGGAATGGGGTTATATATTGCACAAGAAATTTGCACAAAGCTCGGACATGAACTACTGATTGAATCAGAAGTAACTAGAGGAACAACCGTTAAACTTATTTTTCAACACTAGGGGTGATGATGTGGAACCAATTCAAGTAGAAGAGTGGACATTAGTAATTGATATTCCAAAAACAAAAGAAGTATATGAGAAAATTAACTATAAAAATGATGTTGTAGAGTGGTTAAACTACATGGAAGTATGCAGCATTAAGGACCCGAAAGTTCTGGCATTTTTTGAACGGTTAGGAATCGATATTTTGAAGCCAAGCCAACTATCTTACTACCCTGTAGAAGAGGGCACAATGATGATGTATACAGGTAGTTATCATCTGTGTGGGGAGTTAGTAGAGGGGGAAATGGACGGATGGGACTTAGTCATTGAGGGGCATTGTTTTTCGTTAACACAGGAATATGATGCGATTCCACAAGAAATGTCAGGCGATATTTTAGAAATTAGTTTTGAAGTAGTTCTTCCGTGGATACTTGATATACCAATACATGTTGAATAAGGAGAGAATATGTCCATTTTAACCATTAATGAAGTAACGAAAGTGTATGAAGGAAAAGTCACGACACGCGCATTAAACCAGTTGAGCTTTGAAGTAGAAAAAGGTGAGTTCGTAGCAGTGATGGGCCCATCTGGCAGTGGTAAAACGACGCTCTTAAATTTAATTTCAATGATTGATACACCGACGAGTGGAGAGATTATTTTTAATGGTATGCGCCCCAAAAGTTTAAATAGTACCGAGTTAGCGTATTTTAGGAGACGTGAGCTCGGTTTCGTTTTTCAGGATTTTAATTTATTGCCCATGTTAACGGTGGAGGAAAATATTATTTTGCCATTAACATTAGATGAAAAGCCCATTGCCTTTATGGAAGAACGATTAAATGGATTAGTCGATAAACTGGGTTTATGTGCTATTTTAGCGAAGCGCCCAAATGAAATTTCAGGGGGGCAAGCACAGCGAACAGCAATTGCACGAGCGCTTATCCATGAGCCATCGCTTGTTTTAGCAGATGAACCGACAGGCAATCTTGATTCGAATGCAGCACGCGAGGTGTTAGAGTTGCTTTCGGACATGAATAAAGAAAAACAAGCGACCATCATTATGGTGACACATGATCCGATTGCAGCAAGTTATTGTGATCGGGTGCTGTTCATAAAAGATGGTGAATTTTTTAATGAAATTTATAAAGATGAGCGTAGGCAGACGTTTTTCCAACGAATTTTAAATGTGCTCAGTTTGTTAGGGGGACAAGTAGGTGACTTTTCAACAATTCGCTTACCGTAATGTCTTTCGAAATTTTCGTAATTATGCAGCCTTTTTTATGGCCAGCTTTTTTTCTGTATTTGTATTCTTTTTATATTCTATGCTGATGTTTCATCCGGATATGGAAAATGGCTTTTTAGGAGAAGCATCAATTATTGGAATGGTGTTTGCAGAAGTTATTTTAGTGTTGTTTTCATGGTTTTTCATTTTTTATTCGATGAAGGCTTTTTTACAAGCTCGCTCTAAAGAGTTTGCGATTTTACTTCATCTTGGTATGGAGAGGCAGCAACTGGGGCGGCTTGTGTTTTTGGAAACGATGCTAATTGGCGCTCTTTCAAGTATTAGTGGCATATTGTTTGGATTTGCCTTTTCCAAATTCTTTTTTATGATTATCCGTGAAATGTTAAGTTTAGAGGATTTGCCATTATATGTATCATGGGGTCCGTTTTTATTGACGTTTGCTGTATTTATGGGTGCTTTTATTATTATTTCGATTGGCAGTGTGATGTACACACCTGAACATAAATTGACACATTTATTAAAAGCGCGTGCCGTAGATGTATCGGATCGTTATTCAAAGGGACGTGCTATTTTAGGGCTTGTTTTAATTGGTATTGGTTATATGTTTGCGGTGATTACGACGAAAACGACACTCTTTACCTTTACGCTATTGATTCCGATTGTTGTAACATTTGGAACATTTTATTTTTTTACGGACACTGTTTTTTTTATTTTTGATTTATTGAAAAAGAGAAAAGATATGTATTGGCATAAGGCATGTATGTTATCGGTTGCTGAGCAAATCTATACAATGCGTCAAAATGCCAAAATGTTTTTTGTTGTCACAATGGTGTCCATGCTAGCCTTTTTATGCGTTGTACTGCTTGCTGCGCTTTCTTCTTATACGGCCCAGTATGATAAGCTCAATCCACTCGGCATTGTGTACAAGGGACATTTCGATAATCCTTACGAAAAGGAACATGTATCTAGTATTATCAATGAGCTAGAGGAGCAAGGCTTTTCCTATCATGTGACACGCTTTCAAGTGATTAAACAAACATCGCTTGTCACATCAAATGAGGTAGAGGTATTCCGTGAAACGGACATTAACCGGATGTTATTTTCATACGGTCTGCCGCTCGTTAGACTGAATTCAGGGGAAGGGATGTTTATACCGTATTCAGATGAGTCCATTAAAATGCTGGAAGAGATGACAGTAGAGACGGTGCTGACAGAAAATAATGTGCCGATTACAATCGACCGGGTATATCCTAAAATCATTTTTCCGACATCCATTATTAGCCGAAATTCCATTATTATTAGCGATGAGGATTATAAGCTATTAACCAAACCTTTAGCTATTCCTGAAGAGGTACCGAGCTATCATTTATATGCATTTGATATTCCTCACTGGATAGAGGCGAAGGATATTGGCTTATCTATTCAACAATTAGTATCACAAGAATATGTGGGGAATACTGTCTATTCATTGCCATTTTATTTTGAAAATACAGGTTTAAATTATTCTTATATATTAGCGATGTATTCTTTATTTACTGTTTCAGGTGTATTAGTGGTCATTGTGTTTTTAATGGCCGCGGGGAGTTTTATTTATTTTAAGTTGTATGCAAATCTCGAACGTGAACGTCAACAATTTGCAGTCTTAAAGAGAATGGGATTAACAGATGCAGAACAAAAAAGACTGATTACAAGACATTTAGCACCGCAGTTTTTCTTACCATGGGGTATGGCACTTCTGCATAGTACATTTGCATTTATCGCACTTCAATCTGTATTGAAAGATGTGATTAACCTCATTATTGTAAAAGAAATTATTGTCGCGTTCTTTCTATTTGTTTGTGTGCAAGTTGTTTATTTTTATATGATTCGTTGGCGCTATATTGCTCATGTGAATGGCTAGGGGGATTGAATAAAGCAGAAAAAAGAGTTTGTTTCTGACAGAAAAACGGAATAAAATACAAATAGCCTATTGTTTTACTAATATACCTATTTTATAATAGCAATAAAATGAATATTCAGTTCATTTACGCGACAAGGGGGATGGGTGTATTGAATTTAGTTGAACAAGTAAGACAACAGGCTTTCGAACAACCAGAAAAGACAGCGTATTATTTTATGGGACAAGGGACAAGTTACGGGGAGTTTGAACAGACAGTAGGACGTTTTGCAAAAGCTTTACAAGACTTAGGACTTGAAAAAGGGGATCATGTCGGATTGTTACTTGGCAATACACCGCACTTTTTAATCTCGTTGTATGCAACAATGCGAATTGGCGCAACAGCTATTCCGATTAATCCGATTTATACAGCGGATGAAATTTCGTACATTATTCAAAATGGGGATGTAAAGGTGGTCATTGCACTTGACATGCTATTGCCACTTGTAGAGGTAGGTGTAAAAGCCTTCCTACAAGTACAGGGCTACATCATTTGTGAAACGACGCCGGACGTGGGGGAGAAATTTGCGGCGCTTAGTGATGAGGTGAAAACAAAGGCAAAATTATTTACACATATATTAGCAAATACAACGACTACAGTGGATCCTGTTGCAGTTGAGCAAGAGGATACAGCGGTTATTTTGTATACATCGGGTACGACAGGGCAACCAAAAGGCGCCATGTTAACACATGGCAATTTGTATTCCAATGCACGTGATGTAGGTGAATACTTACAAATGACAGGTGATGACCGTATTATTACAACATTACCGGTATTCCATGTGTTTGCATTAACAGTGGTCGTGAATGCCCCTTTAATGAAAGGTGCGACACTTCTTATAGCACCGCGCTTTAGCCCAGGTGAGATTTTTGAACTGGCAGATAAATATAAAGCGACTATATTTGCAGGGGTGCCTACGATGTATAACTTCCTGTATCAATTTGAGGAAGGGGATCCGAAAGCGTTTGAACACTTACGCCTAGCTGTATCAGGTGGGGCCTCTTTACCTGTATCGCTTCTTCATCACTTTGAAGAGAAATTTAACGTACGTGTTTCAGAAGGATATGGCTTATCGGAAGCATCTCCGGTAACATGCTTCAATCCGTTAGACCGTGAGCGGAAAGCAGGATCGATTGGACAATCAATCGTCAATGTCGACAATAAAGTGGTGGATGCATTAGGTAATGAAGTACCCGTTGGTGAAGTAGGTGAGCTCATTGTACGTGGACCAAACGTGATGAAAGGTTACTATAAGCAACCGGAGGAAACAGCGGTAGCGATTCGGGATGGATGGTTATACACAGGGGACTTAGCGAAAAAAGATGAGGAAGATTACTTCTATATTGTAGACCGTAAGAAAGATATGATTATCGTAGGTGGGTACAATGTATATCCGCGCGAAGTCGAGGAAGTGCTATTTGCACATCCAAATGTCATTGAAGCAGCGGTAGTAGGGTTACCTGATCGAGATTTTGGAGAAGCGGTATGTGCTTATGTTGTACTAAAAGACAAGTCCATGACGCCAAAGGAACTCCAAAGCTATTGTGCAGAGCATATCGCCAAGTATAAAGTGCCAAAAGTGATTGAAGTTTTAGATGAATTACCGAAAAACTCAACAGGTAAAATTTTACGTCGCTCATTAAAAGAAATATCGACTGTAAGTTAATATTAATATTTTTACGCTGTTACTAAAACTAGTAATAGCTTTTTTTTATTTTAAATGGATGAGCCATTCTAAGGAAGCCTATGTGGAATTTTAGACTAGCGCAAATACTTTTAAGAAAGTTTAATACAATATCAGTAGATGAGAAGCGTACTTTTTAATGGAATGGTTTATAAAAAGCGCTTGCTCGTTGATTGGAGCGGAGGCGAATCAGCTGTAACTAAAATCAATGTTAAGATTCTCTTTAACAATAAAAGGTCAATTAATGTGTATTATGCAATATATAGAAAACAAATTATTCAATACCGTCTTTTGAAAAAGAGCTAAGGAGTGATATACTATTGTTACGGAAATCGAAATATCAGTGGAATGAGGAATAAATATGTTAACAACGGATCATTTATATACTTTGCAATCGGTCACAAATCCAGTATTGTCACCTTCCAATGAAGAAGCAGTATTTATTCGTACGCAAATGAACAAGGAAGATAATAAGTATTATTCACACTTATTCCATGTGCATATCAAATCCGGAGACGTGATGCAATGGACGTTTGGAAAGGAGCGGATCAGTAGTCCGCAATGGTCACCAGACGGTAAACAGCTTGCCTTTTTATCGAATCGAGATGAGAAAAATCAATTATACATTTTACAAGTGCGCGGTGGAGAAGCAAAAAAACTAACGGATTTACCGAACGGGGTTAGTTCATTTTTATGGAGTCCTTGCGGTGAAAAAATATGGCTTGCTAGTCGTGTGAAACAAGGAAAAACGATAATTGATCAGCTAGAACAAGAGGAAAATACACTGCCACAAGTATATATCGTAAACGGTATGAAATATAAGATGGATGGTATTGGTGGTGTAGGTTTACGCCCACAAGATCAATTTACACAAATCGCTGTATTACATCTTGCAGATGAATCGCTTGAGCAGTTTACATCTGGGGATTATCACCATAGTTTAGTAGGTATTTCACGTGATGGACAACAAATGATTGTAGGTGTTAACCGAGCGGAAAATTTAGATTATGAGTTCCGTACACCTCTTTATATTGTGGATGTAGTGACGAAAGAAGAGGCGATATTAGTAGACGCAGATGGTCATTACAGTGGAGCAACATTTTCATTTGATAATCGCTATATTGCATACGTTGGTAGTGATGCTTCTTATAAAAACGCTACGCATGCGCAAGTATACGTATATGATACAGAAACAAAGCTCACACAAAATATAACGGAAATGTTAGATGCACCTGTTGGCGATTTAGCTGTTGCTGACGTGCAGCAAGGTGTAGATGCACCAGCTGTTACATGGACAGAAACGAATGCGTTGTATTTCCAATTATCAACGATGGGGGATGTACGTCTGTATTATGCCGATTTAGAAGGGTGTATTTTCCCAGCGAGTGCTGAAGGCGAGCATCTTTACGGTTATGATGTAGCACGTAGCGGAAACTGGGCGCTTTTAACCGTTTCAAACCCAACCTTCCCAGGTGAGTTATTCTACTTTGATATTACGACAGGTGAACGCCACCAATTAACAAATTTTAACGATGCATTTTTAAAGGAAGTCCCACTGTCAACACCTGAAGCGATTGTGTACACAACATCGATTGGGGATGTACACGGTTGGATCATGCAACCAACAAATTACGAAGAAGGGAAGAAGTATCCGTTAATTGTTGAAGTACATGGTGGACCTCATACAATGTATGCAAATACGTTCTTCCATGAAATGCAGTTATTAGCAGCACAAGGGTATGGTGTATTATATGTGAATCCACGTGGTAGTCATAGTTATAGTCAGGCGTTTGTCGATGGTGTACGTGGCGATTATGGTGGTGGTGATTATGAGGATATTATGGTAGGTCTTGATTATGCTCTAGCAAACTATCATTGGATTGATTGTAATCGTCTAGGTGTGACAGGTGGTAGTTACGGTGGCTTTATGACAAACTGGATTATTGGGCAGACAAATCGCTTTAAAGCAGCTGTTACACAGCGCTCCATCTCAAACTGGATTAGTTTCTTTGGTGTTTCTGACATTGGATATTATTTTAGCGAATGGCAGCACTTTGCTAATATGAAATCAGTCGATAAACTATGGGCGTTCTCACCTTTAAAATATGCAGAAAATATAGAAACGCCGCTGCTTATTTTACACAGTGAACAGGATTTTAGATGTCCAATTGAACAAGCTGAACAGTTGTATATTACGTTAAAAACATTAGGGAAAGAAGTTGGATTTGTTCGATTCCCAGAGAGCGATCATAATTTATCTCGTACAGGACTGCCAAATTTACGTGTAGAACGCTTAACGCAAATGTTGGAATGGTTTAAAAAATATGTATAAAAGTTAAGGGATAAGAGGGGCTTTCTTCTTATACTTTTTAGATTGTCGTCATATAAATGGAAATATATATAAATAATCATGCTCTATTATCATATTAAGACAGTCAAAACATGTTATAATACGAGAAATAAAACTGTAAAGCGAGGCAATTTGTGTGGAAGTTTTTATCGGCAGACAACCTATATTCAATCTTCATGAACAAGTTGTTGCATATGAATTACTATACCGCAATAAAGAAAACAATTCTTTTGCTATGGTTAATTCAGATGCAGCGACAGTAGATGTGCTCGTAAACTCTTTTGTAAACATAGGGATTGATGAAGTGACTAAAGGGCGTCCGTGTTTTGTAAACTTCACTGAAAATTTATTGATGGGGCCGCTCACAGATTATTTAGATCCAACAAAAGTTGTAATTGAAATTTTAGAAGATGTGCCGATTACAACAGAGCTAATTGAACGTATTCAAAATTTAAAGAGTAAAGGGTTTCAAATAGCGTTAGATGATTTTGTATTGGATGAAAGCGTGAAAATTTATGACGAATTATTTCCTTATATAGATTATATCAAGGTAGATTTCTTATTGTCTCCATTACTTGAGCGGATGAAAATTGAAAACAAAGTGAAAATAAAATGCCCGCATATTAAGCTGTTAGCTGAGAAGGTAGAAACGCACCATCAATTCGAGGTAGCGAAGCATTCAGGATATATGTTATTTCAAGGCTATTTTTTTGAACAACCACAAGTGATTAAAGCAACGGATATTCCTCACAATACAATTCAATATTTTCATATCATTTCGTTATTACGTGATGAGGAACCGAATATTAATGAATTGGCGGAAAATATTGAACGTGATATTTCCGTATCGTTTAAATTATTGCAATTGATTAATAAATCGATGAAGCGCTCTAAATCGAAAATTCGTTCTATTAAACAAGCGATATTAATGCTTGGCTTATCAGAATTAAGAAAATGGGTTTATTTACTTGCTATGCGTGAAGTAGGAAATAAAGATAGATCAGATGTATTTAATGAATTAATGCGTCGCTCGTTATTTCGTGCAAAGGTTTGTGAAAAAGTAGCGAAATTAAATTATAAGCAAAATTTCTCTGAATACTTTTTAATTGGGCTCTTTTCATTAATTGACGCCTTGCTACGACGCCCAATGAATATGATTTTACAGCAGTTGCCGTTTCCCGAAGAAATTGTTGAAACGATTAGTGGAGGCGAAACGGAAATGTCACCATACTTGCAGTTTAGTATTGCTTTAAGTAAAGCAGATTGGCAAAAGGTAGAAGAACTGGCCACAAAACTAGAGTTATCCAAAGAGGCCATTATGCAAATTCAACTTGAAGTGGATGAGTGGGTAGAAGAAACATATAAGTATTACTAATGTTAGATCCTATAGTCAATTTGCTATAGGATTTTCTTTTTGAAGGTATTATCAATCGTCAGAAACTTCATTAAAGTGAAGTTCCGGTTTAATGAAACATTTGCTATAATCATGGCTGAATTGTTTGGAGAAATGAAAAAAGGAAGGTAAAAGTGTGAATAACGAAAATCATTTTGTAAAAGATACAATTATGGAATACCTTTATGTCATTGCAGGAGCGGCTGTTGTGGCAATCGGTTTTAATGCATTTTTATTTCCTAACCAAATCGCTTCAGGTGGCGTAAGCGGGATTAGTACTATTTTGCATGGGGTATTTGGTTGGAATGCAGGGATTGTACAATATGCATTTAATATTCCTTTATTTATTGCGGGTGTTTTCATTTTAGGGAAAAACTTCGGTGCGAAGTCTTTAGTTGGTACACTTGCACTACCATTATTCGTTATTTTAACGGAAAGTTGGGATGCTTGGACGTATAATCCACTACTCGGTGCAATTTTCGGTGGTATTGTTGTCGGTTTTGGCATTGGTCTTGTATTTAAAGGGAAAGCATCGACAGGTGGGACAGATTTATTAGCACAAATTATTACGAAATTTACAGGAATGACATTAGGGACAAGTGTGTTGCTCATTGATGGAGTGATTGCAACGAGTGCAGCCATAGTATTTGATATCGAAAAGGGTTTATACGCATTGATTGGGCTATACGTGACAACAAAAACAATTGATATTATTCAATTAGGCTTTAGTCAATCAAAAATGGTGTATATTATTACAAATAAGCAAGATGAAATAAGAGACCGAATTTTTCAAGAGATTGATCGAGGTGTCACGAAAATTCCCGCATTTGGTGGCTATACAGGACATGAGAAGCCTGTACTCATGGTAGTAGTATACCAGACAGAATTCACAAAGCTGAAACAAATTGTTAAAAGCATTGACCCATCAGCGTTTGTTATCGTTTCCGATGCTTATGAGGTACTGGGGGAAGGTTTCAAACGTGCATAAAAGTGCTATACTAGGGACATGTTAGTAAAATCATACTTTGGAGGGATATAACGTATGAAAAAGAAATGGTTAGCAACATTCATGCTAGGTTCTGCTCTAATGCTTGGTGCATGTGGTGGCGGTGAGAAAACGAACGAAAAAGAGCCAAACACTGGTACAACAACTCCACCAGCAGAAACGACAGCAGATGCAAGTGCAGAAGTGGCACAACAACGCTGTGCAACATGTCACGGTGGTAACTTACAAGGTATGGGAACGACACCAGCATTAAATGATGTAGGTTCTCGCTTATCTGAAGAAGAAATTTTAAATATCATTTTAAATGGTCAAGCGGGCGGTATGCCTGGCGGTTTAGTGCAAGGTGAAGAAGCAGAAGCTTTAGCTGCTTGGTTAGCTGCAAAGAAATAATAGAAAATATAGGGTGAAAACAAGCCGGCGAATATTCGTCGGCTTTTTTTGCGGATAGATAAGTATTAGGCCCATAAGAAACAGCTATGAGCTTTTACTTTCAAGATGTTATCTCAACCGATTTTGGTTAAGATGTTTATTTCTAATACGAAATATTAGAAATATGGGATAGGCATGTTAAAATAAAATAATATGTGAGTTGTATGATTGGAGAGTTTAAGATGATTCAAGTAACAACGAGAGATGTAATGGAGAAATTTGATTTAGAGTTAGTAAGTGGCGGCGAAGGGATTGGTCGTTATATTACGACGAGTGATATTTCAAGGCCAGGACTTGAAATGGCCGGGTACTTTACCCATTACCCAGCAAATCGCGTACAATTATTGGGAAAGACAGAGCTTTCCTTTTTTGAAATGCTGCCAGCTAGTGACCGTGAAGATCGTATGATGCGCCTTTGTTCGCAAAATACACCCGCGATTATTATTTCGCGAGAACTTGAGGTACCACCGGAGTTAATTGATGCATCGGATAAAAATCATGTACCGGTTCTCAAAACAAGACTGACGACAACGCGTTTTTCCAGTCGGCTGACGAATTTTTTAGAAAGTAAGCTGGCACCAACAACCGCGATTCATGGTGTGCTTATTGATGTGCATGGTATTGGCGTACTTTTAATCGGAAAAAGCGGCGTGGGGAAAAGTGAAACAGCTTTAGAATTAGTGAAAAAAGGGCATCGTCTTGTAGCGGATGACTGTGTTGAAATCCGTCAAGAATCGGAAAATTTCTTGATTGGTAGTCCACCTCCGCTGCTTGAGCATTTACTTGAAATTCGAGGTATTGGTATTATTGATATTATGACGTTATTCGGTGCGAGTGCTGTGCGTCCTTACAAGCGAATTACGCTAATTATCGAGCTTGAAAATTGGGATCCTGATAAATCGTATGATCGTCTCGGCTTAGACGAGGAGAAAGTCCGTATTATCGATACAGATGTAACGAAATTAACGGTGCCTGTTCAACCAGGACGTAACGTCTCAGTCATTATTGAAGTAGCGGCTATGAACTATCGCTTGAAAAAGATGGGAGTTAATGCAGCAGAAGAATTTTCCCGTCGTTTAGATGAGATGATTGCATCGAATGATGAAATGGATGATTTTTAAAGCCGAAAGGAGATTGTTATGAGTGTAACATTATTAGCTATTGATCCAGTCGCCTTTCATTTAGGTCCAATTCCGGTCAGGTGGTATGGGATTTTAATTGCTACAGGCATTGTACTGGCGTATTTTTTAGCGCAGCGTGAGGCTGTTCGATTAGGACTGCATGAAGATTTTATTGGAGACATGTTAATTTGGGCAGTACCGATTGCTATATTATCAGCTCGGATTTACTATGTATCGATGAAATGGGATTACTATAGTCAGTATCCGGGGAAAATAATTGAAATATGGAATGGTGGTATTGCCATTCACGGCGCATTAATCGGTGCTTTTATTACCGCGTATGTTTTTACCAAAAAACGTGGTGTTAGCTTTTTACGTGTCGCTGATATTGCGGCACCAAGTATTTTAGTAGGGCAAATTATTGGTCGCTGGGGTAACTTTATGAACCAAGAAGCTTACGGTGGACCTGTAACACGTGACTTTTTAGAAAATTTATTGTTACCTAATTGGATTATTGAACAGATGTATATTAAAGAACAGGGTACATACGTACATCCAACATTTTTATATGAGTCGCTATGGAACGTGGTTGGGCTGATCATTTTACTAATTGCCCGTAAGCTTAATTGGCGACGAGGGGAAATGTTCTTCTTTTATTTAATTTGGTATTCAATTGGTCGTTTCTATATTGAAGGTTTACGTACAGATAGTTTGTATTTAATTGACGATTTACTACGTTCAGCACAAGTTGTATCTATTATTGGCATTGTCGTCGGTATTATTGCTATTGTTTATCGCCGCATGAAAGTGAAGCCGGTTGTACGTTATTTAGATAAAAAATAAGGGAGCTTGCGAAATGGGAGAGACGTTAAAAAAGGGAATACTCGCAGGTTTACAAACAGCATGGAAATTAAGTAAATTTATTTTTCCAATTACGTTTATCGTAACGCTTTTGCAATTTACACCGGTACTTCCGTGGATTGTCGATATAATCGCACCATTCATGAGTATTTTAGGTTTGCCAGGTGAAGCGGCTATTCCGTTAGTTCTTGGAACAACGCTAAATTTATATTCAGGTATTGCAGGGATATTATCACTGGAGTTAACGGTAAAAGAAGTATTTACATTAGCTGTTATGTTATCATTTGCGCATAGTATGTTTATTGAGACTGCTGTTGCCCTTCGTGTAGGGGTGAAATTGTGGGTTGTACTCGTCGTTCGATTTGGGCTTGCCTTCCTCTCCGCCATTACGATTAATTTACTTTGGGATGGAGGAAGTGAGATTGCTAAATACGGTATGATGCCAGAAATGACGGCCAATCCAGATGGCTGGGGAGCGATACTGATACTTGGCTTGGAAAAGGCCAGTTATGGGATTCTTCAGTTAATCATCATTGTCCTACCATTAATGATCATCGTGCAGTTTTTACGTGATTATGGTTATATGACGAAATTTTCAACTAAACTAGCACCATTTACAAAGGTGATCGGTGTAAAACCGAATGCTTCCATGACACTTGTAACAGGGCTAGTAATTGGGTTAGCGTACGGGGCAGGGGTGATGATTCAAGCTGTTGAGGAAGATGGCGTATCCAAAAAGGATGCAACACTTGCGTTTATTTTCTTAGTAGCTTGTCATGCTGTAGTGGAAGATACACTCATTTTCGTACCACTCGGCATTCCCGTCTTGCCGTTATTGGCGATTCGTGTCGTTACCGCGTTTATTTTAACGATTGTGGTAGCCTATGTATGGCGACGAGCAGAACAAAAGGAAGCTAGAGAGGTTTTACAGTCATGATAAAGGCATTACTATTTGATTTTGATGGAACATTACTAGATACAAATGAGTTAATCATTGAAACATTTTTGCACGTGTTAAACGAGAGATTTCCCGGGCAATATAAGGCGGAGGATTGTTTACCGTTTATCGGTCCGTCTTTAAAGGAAACGTTTGATACACTTACACCAGGGGAAACGGAAATGATGATTACAAAGTACCGTGAGTGGAATTTGATGCATCATGATGATCTTGTAAAAGAATATGACGGGGTTGTCGAAACATTAGAGAAGTTAAAGGAAATGGGTATGCGTTTAGTCATTGTATCGACAAAGCGTCGTGATAGCATTGCGCGCGGATTAAATATTTTAGGGGCAAGTCACTTATTCGAGTTTGTTGTAGGTTTAGAAGATGTGACCCATGTAAAGCCACATCCTGAACCAATCTTGCTGGCACTTGAAAAACTTGGATTAGCAAAAGAAGAAGTCATCATGATTGGAGACAACTCCCATGATATTGAAGGCGGTAAAAATGCAGGCGTATGTACAGCGGGCGTGTCTTGGGCGTTTAAAGGACGAGCATTTTTACAACAGTTCAATCCAGATTATATGCTAGAGCATATGTCTGATTTAATTTCAATTGTAAAGGAAGCATAGCGGATGAGGAGAACGGAGCGTTATCGTGTTAAAGGGGCAAACTCATTATGGCATATGTATGACACTGTATCGTTTTGGAAAGTAGCGAAATGTTTTACCATTATAACCATTGGACGATTCACACCATTTCTTCGTTTGAAAAATTGGTTGTATCGTACATTTTTAGGGATGAAGATTGGCGACAAAACATCGCTTGCCTTGATGGTAATGCCGGATACAATGTATCCTGAGCGGATTTCAATTGGTGATAATACGGTCATCGGTTTTAATACGACAATTTTGGCACATGAATACTTAATTGAAGAGTATCGACTGGGCGATGTAATCATTGGGAATCATGTAATGGTTGGGGCCAATTCGACTATTTTGCCAGGTGTTGAAATTGGGGACGGGGCTATCGTATCGGCTGCTACTCTTGTCCATCGAGACGTGCCACCAGGTTGTATGGCAGGGGGAAATCCAATGCGCATTATTTATACAGCTGAACAAATGGCAGAACGAAAAAAATTAGATAACCCGAAGTGGGAGAATGAATGAATCAGCTAAATCCAATATTTTGGATTTAGCTGATTTTTTTAGTAAATAGGAACATATAAGTTTCACGGATATCGATAAAGATAAGACATCATCTTGACCAAAATAGGTCGAGATGATGTCTTTCTAATAGTGTATAATAGGGAAATATATATCAGAAAATTGGGTATAGTTAAGTTTTTGTGAATTTATTGACTAAATACTCGGATAGCAGTAAAATACTTTCATACATTAGTAATTTACCACTCTAGTACGTTAAAGTAAAATGTTTAGGATGTGTCAAAATGTCATCGATTAAAATGTTCGAAAAACCACTTGGGATGCGCGATACATTCCCACAAATTTATGAAAAATTAGAGCAAGTACGTGAGACAGGACGCGAATTACTGCGCAGTCGTGGCTATGAATTTATTAAAACGCCAACTGTCGAGTATTACGATACGGTCGGTAAGGCGTCCGCAATCCATGATGCGACATTATTTAAATTGGTGGATAGCCAAGGCAGTACATTAGTGTTACGACCAGATATGACCACACCGATTGCACGTGTAGCAACATCAAAATTATTAAAAGAAAAAATCCCACAACGTTTAGCCTATTTCGAAAATGTTTTCCGTGCACAGCAACTAGAAGGTGGTCGACCTGCAGAGTTCGAGCAAATGGGGATTGAATTAATTGGGGACAACTCTGTTTTTGCGGATGCAGAAGTAATTATGACAGTGATCGAATTAGTCAAAGCATACGGCATTGAATCGTTCAAAATTACGATTGGTCATGCGGGTGTACTAAGCTGTATTTTAAAAGATTATACAGAAAGCGCCGAGCAAGCGGAGAAATTAAATGAACTGCTTGTACAACGTAATTATGTAGGCTTTGAAGAAGCGGTACTCACATTTGATTTACCAAAAACGAAATCCGATGCACTACTCGCTTTTATTGAAGAAGCATTAAGCTTATCTTCTATTGAAGATATTGAAAAATATGTGCGTAAAAATGACGCATTAGAATATATGCAAAAGTTATGGGAATTGCTCGCTTTAGCTGGCGTTGAACAATATATTGCGTACGACTTTACATTATCAAGTCATATGAATTACTACACGGGCATGCTGTTTGAAGTATTTGCTTCTGGTAGTGGCTTCCCATTAGGAAATGGTGGTCGCTATGACGGACTGCTTGCGCATTTTGGTTCGACTGTAGGGGCAACAGGCTTTGGTTTACGTGTGGATCGTTTACTAGAAGCAATGCCACGTCAAGAGGTTGAAAATGTGACAGCGCTTGTGCTATTTGAACCTTCAGCGTTTGAACAAGCATTAGCTCAAGCAGCACGATTACGCGAGCAATATCGCCGTGTAACGATGCAATCAACAGTCGGTCTAGAAAATGTAGAAGCATTTAAAGAGCAGTTCCAAGAAGTTGTGTACTTCTCTGGGCAGGAGGAACAAGTATGAGTGAATTAACAATTGCAATGCCTAAGGGGCGCATTTTTGAAGAAGCATATGAAATGCTATTAGAAGCAGGTTTTAATTTACCAGAGGAAGTAGAGATGTCACGGAAGTTGATGATTGAAATTCCGGAAGAAAAAATTCGCTTCATTTTAGCAAAACCAATGGATGTACCTGTTTATGTAGAGCATGGTGTAGCAGATATCGGAATCGCGGGTAAGGACGTGTTGTTAGAGCAACGTCGTACAGTCCATGAGCTATTAGATTTAAAAATTAGCGAGTGCTATATTGCCTCAGCAGGTTTACCGAATACGACGATGAATGAAATTGCACCACGTATTGCAACAAAGTATCCAAATATCGCCACGAAATACTATAAAGGGATCGGGGAGCAAGTAGAGATTATTGAGTTAAATGGTTCAATTGAACTTGCGCCAATGATTGGCTTAGCAGATCGCATTGTCGATATCGTATCGACAGGACGTACATTAAAAGAGAATGGGTTAGTCGAGTATGAGCACATTACGGATGTCTCCTCTCGTTTAATTGCCAATCCGGTTAGTTACCGCATGAAAAGTGAGCGTATTCAAGACCTCGTGTCGCGCTTAAAAAAATGTGTGAATTAGGGGTAGGGGGATCGTATGAATATTACAACGTTAACAAGTGATATTTCGTTAAAACGTCAGCTTGAAAGTGGCAACGAGGAACAGCTAAAAACGGTACGCCAAGTCATTGCGGATGTGCGTGAGCGTGGGGATGCGGCGATTCGCATGTATAGCGAAAAATGGGATGGCTTTGCACCGAAAAACTTACGTGTCACAGCAGAGGAAATCGAAGAAGCAGTAAAAGGGTTCGATGAACAACTTTACAAAGATCTTGCTGAAGCAGCAGCCAATATTCGTCTCTATCATAGCGCCCAAAAACGTACAGGCTATGAGCTACCATTAGCGGATGGTTCTTGGCTTGGTCAGCGGATTACACCACTTGATGCAGTAGGGTTATATGTGCCAGGCGGTTCAGCAGCCTATCCATCATCAGTGTTAATGAATGTCATTCCAGCTCAAGTAGCGGGCGTAAAGCGCATTGTCATTACATCCCCTGCTGGACGTGACGGCAAGCTACCGGCTGCAGTGCTTGTCGCAGCACATATTTTAGGTGTAACAGAAATGTATAAAGTAGGCGGCGCACAGGCGATTGCCGCACTTGCATATGGCACAGAGACGATTACACCGGTCGATAAAATTACAGGACCAGGCAATATTTTTGTTGCGTTAGCCAAACGTGAAGTATTTGGTGAGGTCGCAATTGATATGATTGCAGGTCCGTCAGAAATTTGTGTATTAGCAGATGAGACAGCCTATGCGGATGAAATTGCGGCTGATTTATTATCACAAGCAGAGCACGATGCATTAGCGTGTGCTGTATTAATTACAACAAGTGATGCGTTAGCAGAGGCAGTAGCCGAGGAAGTAGAAAAGCAACTGAAGACACTGCCACGTGAGGCGATTGCTCGTCAATCGATTGAAAAATTCGGGCAAATTTATGTAGCAGAATCACTAGAGGAAGCGATTCGTGCCGTCAATTCTTTAGCACCAGAGCACTTAGAAGTTGTGACAGATAAGGCGGTGGAAGTGGCAGAACGCATTACACATGCGGGTGCTATTTTTATCGGGCGCTATAGCTCAGAACCAGTGGGCGACTATTTTGCAGGGACAAATCACGTCCTACCGACAAATAGTACAGCGCGTTTTGCAAGTGGATTAAATGTAGATGATTTTATTAAACGCACGAGCGTTGTTTATTATAGTGAAAAAACATGGGCACAAAATGCACCAAAAATTGCCCGTCTAGCTCGTCTAGAAGGATTAGAAGGTCACGCACGAGCAGTTGAGTCGCGTGGCTGGGATAAAGGAGAAGAATAAAATGGGAGCACGTTTTGCAAAAATCGCTCGTAATACGAATGAAACAAAAATCGAGGTAGAGCTAAATTTAGATGGTTCAGGTCAGGCTGAAATTCAGACAGGCGTTGGCTTTATGGACCATATGCTCGATTTATTTATTAAGCATGGTTTATTTGATGGGAAAATTATTGCGAATGGTGATACGTGGATTGATGATCACCATACAACAGAAGATATTGGAATCGTACTTGGACAAGTATTCCGAGAGGCACTAGGCGATAAAAAAGGCATTAAGCGTTACGGAAATATGTTCGTTCCGATGGATGATGCATTAGCACACGTCGTAGTCGACTGCTCTAATCGTCCGCATTTAGAATATCGTGTCGTCCCAACATTGAATGCTAAAGTAGGTACATTTGATACAGAATTAGTCTATGAATTTTTATGGAAGTTTGCGCTAGAGGCACGTATTAATCTACATGTTAACGTTCCTTATGGTCATAATACACATCATATTATTGAAGCTATCTTTAAGGCATTAGCACGTGCACTAGATGAGGCCGTACAAATTGATCCACGTGTGAAAGGTGTACCTTCAACGAAAGGACTGTTAACGTAACGTGAAAATTGGTGTAATTGATTATGGAATGGGCAATTTATTTAGCGTGGAACAAGCATTAAAACGTTTAAATGCAGAGGTCATTGTAACGAGTGATATGGAAACACTGCGTGCAGCAGATGCGCTTGTACTCCCTGGTGTGGGTGCCTTTCCAGATGCGATGAAACGTCTGGAAGAAACAGGGTTAATTCATTTCATTAAAGAAACAAAGCAACCACTTTTAGGAATTTGTTTAGGGATGCAGTTAATGTTTGAGGAAAGTGAAGAAGTATCCCCAACAAAAGGTCTAGGCATCTTTAAAGGGAGTATAAAACGTTTTACGAATGTATCGCGTATTCCACATATGGGGTGGAATGAGCTTGTGTTAGCTCAAACGCCGGAGTGGCTTACAGGAAAAACGTTGCCGAGTGAGCGCCACGTTTATTTTGTGCACTCATTTTATGCTACAAATATGGCACAAGAAGAGCTTGTCGCTTCAGCGGATTATGAAGGGGTACAAGTGCCAGGAATCGTTGCAAGTGGTAATTTCACAGGTATGCAATTCCATCCTGAAAAATCAGGTCCGTTCGGTGTGTTTTTACTACGTGAATGGTTACGAGAAGTGGAGGCGACAGTATGTTAACGAAACGAATTATCCCGTGTCTTGATGTAAAAGAAGGTCGTGTTGTGAAAGGGGTACAGTTCGTCGAGCTACGTGACGCAGGTGACCCAGTGGAACTCGCGAAATTTTATGATGAGCAAGGTGCAGATGAGCTCGTATTTTTAGATATTTCAGCTTCGCACGAAGGCCGTGAAACGATGGTCGATGTCGTACGCCAAACAGCGAGTGCTTTAGCTATTCCATTCACAGTAGGTGGCGGTATTCGCACACTGGACGATATGAAACGTATTTTACGTGCAGGCGCAGATAAAGTATCGGTGAATACTTCTGCTTTAGAGCGTCCAGCACTCATTAAAGAAGGTTCTGACTATTTTGGCGCACAATGTATTGTTTGTGCAATTGATGCGCGTTACTCTGAAGAAGATGGTACATGGATGGTATACACACATGGTGGGCGTAATAAAACAGAATGGAAAGCTGTAGACTGGGCGAAAGAAGCGGTACGTTTAGGGGCTGGGGAAATTTTACTCACGAGCATGAATCAAGATGGTGAGAAATCCGGCTTTGATTTAGGCTTAACAAAAGCAGTGCGAGACGCTGTTACTGTGCCAGTCATTGCAAGTGGTGGTGCTGGAAATGCAGAACATTTCCGTGAAGTACTGCAAGATGTGGATACAGACGCAGCACTTGCGGCATCAATTTTCCATTATAAAGAAACGAGTGTAGCAGAAGTAAAAAGCTACTTAAAAGAAAAAGGAGTACACGTACGATGAACGTTAAATTTGACGAACAAGGGTTAATCCCAGCGGTTGTGCAAGACGCACAATCAAAAGAAGTACTAACAGTTGCCTATATGAATGAAGAGTCTTTACAAAAAACAATCGAAACAGGCGAAACGTGGTTTTACTCTCGTTCACGCCAGGAACTATGGCATAAAGGTGCAACAAGTGGCAACACACAAAATGTTGTTTCAATTAAAGCAGATTGTGATCAAGATGCATTAGTAGTGGAAGTCCTTCCTGCTGGTCCAGCATGCCATAATGGTACAACATCTTGCTTTACTGAGGCGATTGTAGAAAATGAACGTCCAGGTTCAGTAGCGATTTTACCACAACTTGTAGAAGTTATTAAACAACGTGAAATCGATATGCCAGAAGGTGCATACACTACATATTTATTCGAAAAAGGGATCGATAAAATTTGTAAAAAAGTCGGCGAAGAAGCAACAGAAGTTGTCATCGGGGCTAAAAACCGTGATACAGAAGAAGTAAAATGGGAAGCAGCCGATCTTCTTTACCACCTACTCGTCCTCCTACAAGAGCAAAAAGTAGATGTATATGAGGTATTAGAAGTACTTCAGAAACGCCATGAGGGAAAAAAATAAAAGTAGGCAACGTTTTTTTCTGCGTCGAAAGGCGACAGCCGTCAGACGCAAAAAGTAGATGTATATGAGGTATTAGAAGTACTTCAGAAACGCCATGAGGGAAAAAAATAAAAGTAGGCAACGTTT
>NZ_JBYQFK010000031.1:49794-56784 GCF_057837305.1 Lysinibacillus sp. RU7
TTTTTTCTGCGTCGAAAGCAAATCAACCGTAGCGGAACTTAGCGTATTCCAATGCGCTTGTGAACAAGACAAGGTAAATTAATATGTGTGTAAAAAATTAGAACATAAAGGCAGAAGTAGCCGCTTTTTAAACTGTTTGTGCTATAATAGAGAACAACTATGAGGAACGTGTTAGACGTTCCTTATTTTATGTTTCGGAGGAAATATTGTTGGAAAATAAACGTAAAATAAGTAAAAAAAGTAATGTCGTATCGTTTATTCCAAACGGTGACTATTATTATCAAAAAGCACTAACAGCCTTAGAACGGGATCAATTAGATAAGGCGTATAAATATATTCAACGTGCTGCAGAACTTAGTCCGGATGACGGGCTTATATTAATGCAATACGGCATGCTTGAAATGGAATTGCAAAATTTTGAACATGCACATGAATTAATTCATACTGCGTATCATCTAGATCCAAATGAGCCGGAAATTGTTTTTATGCTCGCGGAAGTATCCGGCTGTATAGGGATGGTTCATGATGCTAAAAAATATGCATTGATGTATTTAGATATGGAACCACAAGGTATGTACGCTATGGAAGCGAATGAAATTTTAGACTTTGTGGAACTAGAAAAAGAAACGCTCGAACATTTAGAAGAACATGATGCTGAAAAAATGGTTGGACAAGAAAAAGCAAGAAGACTAATGGAAAAAGGCGATTTTGCTCAAGCTATTGAAGTGTTAGAGGAATTAATTGAGCAGTTCCCAGATGCTTGGCCAGCGTATAACAATTTATCACTGGCTTATTTCTATATTGGTGAAGCGGAAGAGGCGCATGCCTTATTAAATCATGTATTAAGAGAAAATCATGGGAATTTACACGCGTTATGTAATTTAGCTGTATTTGCGTACTATCAGAAAAATGAACAAGAGCTAAATGACCTGTTGCAAATTTTAACGAAGATTCAGCCATATGAATGGGATAATCGCTATAAACTTGGTGCAACATTAGCATTAATCGGACAATATGAGGTAGCGTACAAATGGTTACGTTCTATGAATAAACGCGGTTATGAAGGAGATCCTGGTTTTTATTTTTGGCTAGCACAATCTGCTTATTTCTCAGGTCAGGAGGATGTGGCAAAGCAAGCGTGGAAGCAGCTACTCAAACTAGATCCTACGAAGGAAGGGTTTGAACCTTGGGTACATGATGAGAGTAAAGGGAATTCACTTGAAAATAGCCGTGAGATTATTATTGATAAAGTGAATAGCAACTTTACATCCGAACGCTTATTTGGCTTTTTCTTGCTAAAGCGCTCTGCCCATAAACAAGAAATTATTGCGCACCCTAAATGGATTGATGTCGCAAATTATAATGAAGTAGAAAAGTTATGTTTAGCCTATGCGCTTGGTCATGAGTTTAGCACTAAAAGAAAAGGGGAACTTCCTATTTTACGAGCGATGGAAGTAGCAGAATTCATTACACAAAAATATGGCGCTATTCATTTAGAAGCAACACATGTTTTACAGCTATGGTTTGCTTTATTTGAACTAGCCATTGAAGCGAACTATCCTTTTAGAAATGTGAAAGCATTAGCCGCTGCAGTCGATTATATGTTCCATTCAGCCATGGATGAAAAAGTAACAAAAAAACAATTTGCTGAGAAATATGAGACTACTGTCGCAACATTGACAAAATACTGTGATGAACTACTTGAGTTTGTCCCAACTAGCGTATAAGCATATTTATTGAAACGATTAAAAATATCGCATACGATATAAATGTGAGAAGTGGTAGAGGAGGTCTTTTAAAATGGCAGAAGAAAAAATTTATGACATAGTAATTATTGGTGCAGGTCCTGCAGGATTAACAGCAGCCGTGTATACATCACGTGCGAATCTTTCGACACTAATGTTAGAGCGTGGCATTCCAGGTGGTCAAATGGCCAATACAGAAGAGGTAGAAAACTATCCTGGCTTTGATACGGTTTTAGGACCAGAGCTTTCAACAAAAATGTTTGAGCACGCGAAAAAATTCGGTGCTGAGTATGCTTATGGTGATGTATCGGACATTATTGACGGGGAAGAATATAAAACAATTATTGTTGGTAAAAAACAATACAAAGCACGTGCCATCATTCTTTCAACAGGTGCAGAGTATAAAAAAATGGGCGTTCCAGGTGAAAAAGAGTTGGGTGGCCGAGGCGTAAGCTATTGTGCTGTATGTGATGGGGCATTCTTTAAAGGAAAAGAATTAGTCGTAGTAGGTGGCGGCGACTCGGCGGTAGAAGAAGGTGTGTATTTAACACGCTTTGCAGAGAAAGTAACAATTGTTCACCGACGCGATAAGCTACGTGCGCAAAAAATCTTACAAGACCGCGCATTTGCGAATGAAAAAATTGACTTTATTTGGAATGCGACAGTAAAAGAAATTCATGAAGTAGATGGCAAGGTAGGTCGTGTAACACTTGTATCTACGGTAGACGGCACAGAATCTGAATTTAAAACAGACGGCGTATTCATTTACATCGGTATGGTGCCATTAACAGCTCCATTTGCGAATTTAAATATTTTAAATGAAAATGGCTATATCGTGACGAATGCCAAAATGGAGACAGCGGTACCAGGCATCTTTGCAGCAGGAGATGTTCGTGATAAAATGTTACGTCAAATCGTAACTGCTACAGGCGATGGCAGTATTGCAGCCCTAGCAGCTCAGCACTATGTAGAAGAATTAAAAGAAAAGTTAAACGTATAAATTAACGATACCTTAATAGTATTGTAACTTTTACGAAACAAATAAGGGATATAATAGAAAATGTAAAAACTGCTTACCACAGTTGTTTTTCATAATTGTTTTATTCCCCTTTTATATCTTTTTAGGTTGTTTGAACGGCAAGAGCCCGAAAAACAACCTCTTTTTTGTGTGTACATTAAAGGCACGTTATAATGGAGAAAAGATTAAGAAGATTAGAGGTGTTAGCCAATGCAAAGAATCGCAAATTTATTAGCTATACAAGGGAATGAAGTTTTATTGTTACAAAAGCCGAGACGTGGCTGGTATGTGGCCCCTGGTGGCAAAATGGAGAGCGGAGAATCGATCTATGAAGCGGCTATTCGTGAGTTTCAAGAGGAAACAAATGTAACGCCTCATGATGTGCATTTAAAAGGCGTCTATACAATGGTCATTAAAAACAATGAACGCGTTGTGGATGAGTGGATGCTGTACACATTTATAGCAAAAAAAGTAGAAGGAACAATCTTTAAAGAAACACGTGAAGGCAAACTTGCCTGGCACTCAATCGAAAGCTTAGAAACGCTTCCGATGGCACAAGGAGATCGAACAAATTTATTATTTGCGGCTTATCAAAAAGGAATCCAATATGGTACGTTTGAGTATACAGAGGATTTTGAGCTAATTAGTGAAAAGATTCAGTCGTCAATCGAATAGTAAAAGAGGAGAGAAGAAAACGTGGGCAATCATCAGCACTATACACATGAATTAGTTATTATTACAGGGATGTCTGGAGCGGGGAAAACGGTTGCGGTACAAAGTTTTGAAGATTTAGGTTACTACTGTGTAGATAATTTACCTCCTGAATTATTAACGACGTTTTTAGCATTAATGAGAAATTCAGATAAAAAGATTTCACGCATTGCGGTTGTGATGGATTTACGCGGTCGTGAGTTTTTTGACTCTATGGTAGATGCGCTCGATGCACTGGAAAGAGAAGAAGATATTACGCCACATATTCTGTTTTTAGATGCGGATGATGAAACACTAGTACGTCGTTATAAAGAGTCTCGTCGTTCGCATCCATTAGCACCGATTGGTTTACCGCTTACAGGAATTAACCAAGAGCGTGACATGCTAGGGGAAGTAAAGGGACGAGCAAAAACAGTCTTTAATACTTCTAAAATGAAACCACGTGAACTTCGGGAGCGCATTGCTTTGGAGTTTTCTCATACAAGCACGCCAATGTTTTCAGTCAATGTGATGTCATTCGGCTTTAAACACGGCATGCCAATCGATGCGGACCTTGTTTTTGATGTCCGCTTTTTAAAAAATCCTTACTATGTGGAAGAGCTTCGTCATAAAACAGGTTTACAGACGGAAGTATCTTCCTATGTTTTGGCGACAGATGAAACACAAGCACTCATTGCAAAGCTAACAGATTTATTTCAATTTATGATTCCGCATTATAAAGCGGAAGGAAAGTCCCAGTTAGTCATTGCATTTGGTTGTACAGGTGGTCAACATCGCTCTGTTACATTAGCAGAATACTTTGGGAAATTACTAGGGCATACAGAACAGACAGTGATTACACACCGAGATATTCAACATAGTTATAAAAAGGAATAACGGAATAAACTATTAAGATGAAAGGGTGATGTAATGCGAAAAAAGAAGAAGCGTATTGTCGTAATCGGTGGAGGTACAGGACTGTCAACGGTGCTACGCGGTTTAAAAACACATCAATTTGATATTACAGCCATTGTTACTGTAGCGGATGACGGTGGCTCCTCTGGTCGACTGCGCGATGATTATGACATTCCACCACCAGGAGATGTACGCAATGTCATTGCAGCTTTATCTGATGTAGAGCCATTAGTTGAGCAAATGTTTCAATATCGATTTACTAACTCGAATGATTTAGGGGGACATTCGCTAGGTAATTTAATGCTGACGGCGTTAACAGATATTACGGGTGATTTTAGTTATGCCATTGCTGAAATGAGCAAAGTACTAAACGTGCACGGTAAAGTGATTCCAGCAGCGAATAAAAAAGTAACATTGCATGCGGAATTGGAAGACAGTACTTGCATCCAAGGGGAGTCGCGCATTCCAGGAGCAAACGCACCCATTAAACGGGTATTTTTAACACCAGAAGATGTGCAGCCATTACCAGCAGCGATTCATGCAATCAATAAGGCAGATGTCATATTAATTGGTCCAGGTAGTCTTTATACGAGTATTATTCCTAATTTGTTAGTAAAAGAGATTGGCGAAGCGGTCGTCAAAGCAAAGGCGAAGAAAATTTACATTTGCAATTTAATGACGCAACGTGGTGAAACAACAGGTTATACAGCGTCCCGACATATTGAGGCTATTCATCAGCATGTGGGGACAGCATTTATGGAAGTCATTTTAATTAACAAAGATGCATTACCACAAAGTGTAATGGAAAGCTATAAAGAAGAAAATGCAGTGCCTGTCCAATTTGATATTGAACGTTTACAGGCATTAGGCCTTGAAGTCTTTAAAGAGGAAATTGCCATGATTGAAAATGGCGCTGTTCGTCATCATGCAGTAAATGTTGCGAGCTGGTTATGTAATTATGTAGAACAAATGGAGCGAGAATAAGCAAGATTATCGCAAACATATGGTATGATAGTGCATACATATTGTGTAAGAAAGGGGGATAATCACATGTCATTTGCTTCAGAAACAAAAAAAGAATTAACACAAGTGGATGCAGATGATCTCAGCTTGAAGGCAGAACTATCCGCCCTCATTCGAATGAATGGCTCGCTTAGCTTTGCGAATCGTCAACTTAGCTTAGATGTCCAAACGGAGAATGCAGCGATTGCGAGACGATTATATACGATTGTAAAAAAATTGTATACGTATAATGTAGAGCTACTAGTACGGAAAAAAATGCGTCTGAAGAAAAATAATGTATATATTTGCCGGGTTCGTGAAGGGGCAAAAGAATTATTAACGGATTTATATATCATTTCAGATGATTTTCAATTTCATCATATGATTGAAAAGGAACTTGTTCCAAAAAATAATCAAAAGCGTGCCTACTTACGCGGGGCCTTTTTAGCAGGTGGATCTGTCAATAATCCAGAAACATCTGCCTATCATTTAGAAGTCTACTCACTGTACAAAGAGCACGGTGAGGCACTAGCAGACTTAATGAATGAATATCATTTGAATGCGAAAACAATCGAACGTAAAAAAGGCTTTGTCACGTATTTAAAAGAAGCAGAAAAAATTTCTGATTTTCTTAGCTTAGTGGGAGCCCATCAAGCGATGTTAAAATTTGAAGATGTGCGTATTGTACGTGATATGCGTAACAGTGTAAATCGTATTGTCAATTGTGAAACCGCTAATTTAAACAAAACGATTGGTGCAGCACTCCGTCAAGTAGAAAATATACGTTTTATCGAAAATACAATTGGGTTAGATCAATTACCAGAGAAATTGCGTGAAATTGCGCGGCTTCGAGTAGAATATCAAGACGTCACATTGAAGGAACTAGGCGAAATGGTATCTACCGGCGTTGTAAGCAAATCGGGCGTAAATCATCGCCTGCGAAAAATTGACGAAATTGCCGATGCATTACGTCGAGGAGAACAAGTGAAAAGTTAAAGAGTACATATTTGGCACTCTTGCGTTTTTTACAAATGATTAAATTTAGGATTTCATCTCAACTTAATTTTAGTTCAAGATGTATAGCTCTAAAAGAAAATGATAACGATTTCATCAGGAAGCGTTGTTCTTTTTCAGTGTTTTCGCTAAGATAGAAATAAATGGATGCACGGTTGTGAAAGGGAGTTTTGCTAATGGTTGAAAACCAAGTACAAGTAAAATTAAAATCAGGCTTACAAGCACGACAAGCAGCACTTTTCGTGCAAGAAGCGAATCGTTATAAGTCTGAAGTATATTTACAAAAAGATGAGAAAAAAGTAAATGCCAAGTCCATTATGGGCATTATGAGCCTAGCGATCGCAAAAGGTACGATGGTGACATTAATGGCAGATGGTGATGATGCTGAAATGGCCATTCATGCACTGACAGCACTCATTCAACAAGAAGATTAAAAAGGGGGCGGAAAGTTTTTACTTTCTGCGCCTTTTTTGGTCCTTTGTCAATTGTTGGGGTAGCTTTTGAGAGAACGATAGAATTTGAGTATCCGATAAACCTTTCCTGCCATCCATTTCTTCCGAAGCGTAGCGAGGAAGGAATGGATGGCAGGTCGCGGCTCGCTTCGCT
>NZ_JBYQFK010000032.1:0-53702 GCF_057837305.1 Lysinibacillus sp. RU7
CCTCCTAAACAAAAAAAATCATCTCTTCGCATTAATTGTTTTTATAAAACCTATTGACTGGAGGTAAGAAGGGAGTGTCCCAGAATTACTTCTCGGACACTTCTTTTTTTACTACTATTCTTTGTATTATCTCTCGTTGTATAGACAAATACCCGGTCATTTTAGCAATAGAAAGAATAGAGTACAAGAGAAGGTGGTGAGAGAAAAATGGGTATAATTTGTCCCTGTGGAGTCATTGTGAATGCGTTTGTTTTAGGAGAAAATGTGAGATTCTCTTGTGTAAAGGGAAGTGTCAAAGGAAATTTGACATATGCTGCGAAAGTATGTATCACTACGCTAGAGAAGTCTACATTGTCCTTACAATTTGAGGATACTGAAACACCTGGTCAATATAGCTTTTTATTTAAAGCAAATGCGATTACCGCTGTTCAATGTAAAAAAGAGGGTCAGAACTGTGTGGTCAAAGTAGAAGGTACAGGCATTATTGGTATGAAAGAATACCCGTTTATAGCTGTTTTTAAAGATCAAGTAGCCACGGATTTAGTACAAAGCTTTGTGATTAAGGGCTTCTTTGATCAGACCGGAGCAGTTCCAGTAAATCCAGGCTCCATTGTTGCTTTAGGATGTCAACGGTTATCATAAATTCATTTTTACGCTAGAAATGGAGGGGGCTATCAAGTAAAAGGAGAGGTGCTATGAAAGCGGCGAGAGGTAGAATCAGTCAATATCAAATCCTTCAACAAGAACCGAAGTTACGTCCTTATCTTTCTCTCATGGAGCGATTTTCAAAAGAAACGTTATTTTCTATGTTAGCGCTTTATCCAAAAGTACTATTAAAGCCTGTATATGGGACAGAATTTATGACGATTTCAGTTGAAAATGGGCTGTTTTATCTCAATCTAAACGACAGGGTAACCCCCGTATCCGAAAAAGAGGCATTGTATAACATGATTTTGCAGGAGATGGGTGAAAAGTCGTATATTATTCAGCCACAATGGATACAAACCTCTTTATGGAAAATGGTATTTTGTCGTTTTGTTACGGTTTATAAAGAGACATCTAGATGGAAAGTAAAGGTTGTAACGAAACAATCTCATCATGCTTGGGAATGTTCAGTTTTTCATAAATACTTCTATAATATTAAAAAGATAGCAATATCAGTTGCGAAACAGTTAGGAAAGTTTTATCCAAATTGTACGTGTATTGTAATTGAAATAGCCTTTAATTTAAAAGGTGAAATGTTGGTTTATGATACTATGTTGCATTTTCCGAGTAGTAAATGGAGTCAATATCAGTCGATAAATGGTTTTATGCCGCACACGGATTTACTCACAGAGGCAACATTCCAACATTTTTTTAAAAGATATGAGGTCATTTTTTTAAAACCTTGTAACAGTCAGCAAGGAAAAGACATTATCAAAGTGCGTAAGGCGAATACCGTGTACGAAGTGTATATCGGTATTTCTAAAGTAGAGAAGCAAGATGTAGTAGAGGCATACCAATATATTCGTCACATGCTCTTAGCCCCTAATCAATACATTATTCAACAAGGTATTCCTTTAATCATGATCGATGGATGCTTTATCGATATACGAGTGATGACACAAAAAGTAGCTGACAATTGGCAAATAACAGGGAAGGTCGTGAAAGTCGCTAGCCATTTATTTTTTATTACCAATGCGGCCAGGGCTATTGTTACATTAGAAGAAGCGCTCAAACAAACATCCATTTCGTCAGAGGTTTGGGAGGACATAGGAATGAAAATCGACATGCTTTGTTTAACAGCCACGAAAGAGCTAGAAAAGGGCAATCATCTAACGGTTGTAGGATTTGATGTTGGGCTCACGGACCATGGAGAGATATGGATTATTGAAGGCAATTATGTACCGGATGTATCTATGTTTAATCGATTAGAAGATAAAAAGATGTACGAAACAATTCTTAAAAATAGAGACATCATAGTAAAAAGACCTAGTGAACACTCGTGAAAATTCATAGGATAGTGAGAGGAGGGGATAGTATTCAAGCATTACAAGTAAAATCCATTCGTCAATTACTAGGAGGAGAACTACTAAACGGGAAGGAAAACTGGTATGTGCATCATGTTATTTATTATAAACGGCATGATTTAGTATCCACACATACGTTAATGTTTGTGAGTAAAAGTGACACCATTGACTGGCAGGAGTTAAATGCAACAGCACCTACGGCTATCATTTCTGATAAACCCGCCGCTGAGTTAGCGCAGGCACTACCTCGAGTAACAGTTATTCACGTACGAAGCGTACTACAGGCATATTGGAAATTTATTCAATACTATCGAGAATTATTTCACATACCAGTTGCCGCTGTTACGGGCACATGTGGAAAGACGACAACCAAAGAGATGCTAAAGCATGTTTTGAGTAAAGAGATGAAAATTCAAACATCTTTCAGTAGTAAAAATGAACCGCGTCAATCCCTACCTTATTTAATGGGAATCGATGAACATACACAAGCCGCTGTATTTGAATTAGGTTTAGGGAATAACGGCAATATCAAACATCAATGTATGATTTATCAGCCAACAATCGGTATTATAACGAATATTGGTGTGCACCATTTAGATGGTTGTCGAAACTTAGAGGGATATATCAAAGCAAAGGCTGAAATTGTAGAAGGCATACGATCAGATGGTACGTTAATTATTAATGCAGATGATGACAATATCAAGACGATTTCGTTGAAAGCATTCAAAGGGAAAATCATCACATTTGGAATCAACAAATCAGCAGATGTGCGTGCCTCTAATATTCAATTTGTAAAAGAGGGCATGAGTTTTCAAGTGCATATAGATCATCAAACCTTACAGGCATATATTCCTGGATATGGTGAACATCAAGTGTATAATGCGCTGGCGACGATTGCCGCAGCAAAAGAAATCGGTCTACCAGTCCAAAAAGCGATGTTATACTTAAGGACTTTCCAACCAATAGCCAGGCATTTAGAATTTTCACAAGGGGTTGGTGGAAGTACGATTATCGATGATACATGGACAAATAATCCTACATCCATCGAGGCCGCTCTAAAAGTCTTACATGAAATTGGGAAAAATAAAAAGGTGATTGTTGTTCTTGGCGATATTAAGAGGCTTGGGAACTTTGAAAAAAAATATCATCAAGAAATCGGTAGTTTAATTGCACAATATCCTATTCATACGCTGGTTACCATCGGAAGCAGAGCGGAGGACATCGCTAAGCAAGCATTAAAGGATGGAATAAAAGCGGAAGTACACGCGTTTAAAGATGTTGAAGGTGTGTTTAATGTATTAAAACCAAAGTTGGATGCGCGTACACTATTACTCATAAAGGGACCGATGTCAAGTAGGTCCATGATTGCATTTGCTAATCAACTAAAAGAAAGCCCCTAGGCTGTGAAAAAGAAGAATCCGAATAATTCCAATCGAATTCTTCTTTCTCATAATAGGAGCTTTGCTTTACATCACACGGCGTGCTGTCACGTAATTGTTTTTTGACCATGTGGATTGGAGATTTTGTGTAACGACAGAGCCATTTGTTTTCAGCATAATATATTGGTTGTCCCCAGTATAAATGGCTGTTTGCGTTATTTTTTGTCCGTCATTATTGTCTGAAAAAAATAGTAAATCACCCTTTTGCAAATTCGCTTTCGTAACGGCTGTTCCTACCGTTGCTTGTTGACTAGCTAATTTATACTTTAGGTCAATGCCGTTTTTCTTGTATACATAGTAAGTAAATCCAGCACTTGTAAAGGTTAAGTTACTTTCATCATAGTTATAACCAAATGTAGCTTTTCCTACTAAGTCTGTTGCTGTGGCAATGACTTTCGTAGCGGTGTTTGTTCCTTGGATAGGAGGATTGACTGGCTCTGATGTAGAAGTATTTGTCACGCGTCTAGCTGTAATATAATGGTCTTTATAGTAATCGATTAATAACACTCTTGTAATAACACCACTCGAGTTTGGAATAATCAGACGGTGATCTCCTGCATAGATGGCTACAAGTGAAGGTGTTTTAGATCCAGGGGTATTACTAAAGAATACTAAATCGCCTTTTTGTAAATTTGATTTTGAGACAGCAGTTCCTAATTTCATTTGTTCGCTGATTGTTTTTGTGCCAAGTGATACGCCACTTTTACGGTAAATATATTCAATAAATCCCCCACCTGTAAATGTCAGAGTGGCTTCGTTATTTACTAAACCTATCTTCACTTTGTTTAAATGATTATAAGCTATTGCTACAACGGAATCGCCTTTTGTCATAGGATTAGAGGACATGAGTGTCGGTAAGACACGGCGAGCCGTTACATAATTTTCGGTATAATAAGGCTTGCTATTTAAATCTGAAATTACGATATTTTGTTTAGAATCCGCCATATGGATTACTTGGTTGTTTCCAATATACATTGCGACATGATCAGGGTCAGTCCCTGTTTTTTTGCTTTTAAAGAACAACAAATCGCCTTTTTGTAGCTGGTTACGCGCAACATACGTACCTTGTTGTATCATATAATTTTCGTTATAAGTCGCAAGGTCTACGCCATTTTTTTCAAAAATGTACATCAAAAAAGAAGCACATGAAAACTTATATGGGTACGTTGGTTTATACTCCGTATTACTGTATGTGGCTTTGCCTATTAAGCTTTTTGCTGTCGCAATGAGCTGATCTGCCTTTGCTGCAACAGCTTGCGCATTGTTTTGTGTAGTAGATGTTGCGGCCGATACCTTAATTGGCTCCGTAATGGTTGGTATAGTAGCAAATGAACTGAAACTAATTGTCAATGCTAAAGTGGTTGTGAGAAAACGTTTCTTCATAAAGTACCTCCTATAATGGTTTGATATGAGCAAAAATAGTAATATAGTTTAAAGGCATCATTTGCATCCATTTATCGTGTTATCGCTGCTTGCTAAATTGAGTAGTTATTAGGCATAGAAGTTCGAGAATTCTGCGTAAATGCACTACGAGTGGATTGGCTGAAAAACAATGCCATTTGCTCTTTATGAACGAACACTACTGACTCTAGCATAGAAAATATAGAATTCTTGTAGGTAAATCTTTCCGTTGATTTTTAGAAGACGCGCTAAGGCTTGTGCTGATTGGATTTGAAAGTATAAATTACAGTTTAATTACAAATGTTTCAATTACATATAATGTATTTTTAAAGGAGATTTAACGGTCTAATATTCCTAATTAATCCGTTTTTGTTGAATTTTTGATTTTTCGTTTCATGCCCTTGGATTTGTTTACAGTCAAACGAATAGTATGAAAAGGTGAGATATATGCGGACTTTTTGGCGGTCAGTATGAATAGGGATAGACATAAAATTTTAGTGCAAAATAGGTTTTTATAGTGTTTTGGATTTTCTGAATTATATATTTAGATTTATCTGGATTTTTTTCATGCAGTAGTATTAATTGTTGGGAAATACGGATATGTCAATGTTTTGTCAAGTCTGAATACCTTGAAAATCATGTGCATTTACTATATAGTCATAAGAGACAATGAGCTAAATTGGAGGACTTAAAAATGACTAATATTTTTGCTGTTGTGTTAGCAGCTGGTCAAGGAACACGTATGAAGTCCAAATTATATAAAGTGCTTCACCCTGTTTGTGGTAAGCCAATGGTTCAGCATGTTGTAGACCATATTGAAACACTAGATGTGGAACGTATTGTCACAGTTGTTGGGCATGGGGCTGAGATGGTGAAGGAACAACTGGGTGAACAAAGTGAATATGTATTACAGGCAGAACAGCTTGGTACTGCACATGCAGTTCAACAAGCAGAACCCCTTTTAGGAACGCTTGACGGCACAACATTAGTTGTTTGTGGTGATACCCCATTAATTCGCCCTGAAACAATGAAAGCATTGTTTGATCATCATACTTCCCAAAATGCCAAAGCAACCATTTTAACCGCGGTCGCTTCTGATCCGACTGGTTACGGTCGTATTTTACGTGATACGGAAGGAAATGTAGCACAAATTGTAGAGCAAAAGGATGCAACAGAAGAGCAAAAGAAAGTAACGGAAATTAATACAGGTACTTACTGCTTCGACAATAAAGCATTATTTGAGGCTTTAAAGCTGGTGAAAAATGATAATGCACAAGGTGAATACTACTTACCAGACGTCATTGAGATTTTACAAAAGCAAGGTGAAATTGTTGCAGCATATGTAACAGACCATTTTGATGAAACACTTGGTGTAAACGATCGTTTTGCTTTATCTCAGGCAGAAGAACTGATGCGGGCGCGTATTAATGAGCGACATATGCGTAATGGTGTCACGATTATTAACCCGTCTACAACACATATTAGTGCAGAGGCCATTATTGGTTCAGATACAATCATCCAACCAGGCTGTGTCATTGAAGGAAATACAGTCATTGGTGAGGATTGCGTCATTGGCCCAAATAGTCATATTGTGAACAGTACAATTGGCAATGGTACAACGATTCAAAACTCTGTTGTATTAGATAGCACAGTAGGTCATAAAACAGCTGTTGGTCCGTTTGCACATCTGCGTCCAGCTTCGGCATTAGGTGACCATGTGAAAATTGGTAACTTTGTAGAAGTGAAGAAAAGTACTTTAGGTAATAATACGAAAGTATCACACTTAAGCTACATTGGAGATGCTGAAGTAGGGGATAACTGTAATATCGGTTGCGGTTCGATTACAGTCAACTATGACGGTAAAAATAAGTTCAAAACAATTATTGAACACGATGTATTCGTAGGATGTAATTCAAATCTTGTTGCACCAGTAACATTAGGTCAAGGTTCATTTATTGCGGCAGGTTCTACTGTCACACAAGATGTACCAGCAGATGCATTAGCTGTTGCCCGTGCACGACAAGAAAACAAGTTAAACTATGTTAGTAACAAACTAAAATAATTAAAAGATAAAACAGGAGGGCATCATGCCGTATCAATACGCTGACTCAAAATTAAAAATCTTCTCCCTAAACTCAAATAACCCACTTGCACAGGAAATTGCAGACGAAATGGGCGTTGAGCTTGGTAAATCATCTGTAAAACATTTCAGTGATGGAGAAATTCAAATTAGTATTGAAGAAAGTATTCGCGGTTGCGACGTATTTATCGTGCAATCAACTTCTGCACCTGTAAATGAACACTTAATGGAATTATTAATTATGGTTGACGCTGTAAAACGTGCTTCAGCGCGTACAGTAAACGTTGTTATGCCTTACTATGGCTATGCACGTCAAGACCGTAAAGCAAAAGCGCGTGAGCCAATTACAGCAAAATTAGTAGCTAACCTTTTAGAAACGGCTGGTGCAACTCGTGTCATCGTACTAGATTTACACGCACCACAAATTCAAGGCTTCTTCGATATTTTAATCGATCACTTAGTAGCTGTTCCGATACTTTCTGATTACTTCAAATCAAAAGGTTTCAACCCTGAGGATGTAGTCATCGTATCGCCTGACCATGGTGGTGTAACACGTGCACGTAAAATGGCGGAACGTCTAAAAGCACCAATTGCGATTATCGATAAACGCCGTCCAAAGCCAAACGTAGCAGAAGTGATGAATATCGTTGGTAACGTTGAAGGGAAAGTAGCTATCTTAATCGATGATATTATCGATACAGCGGGTACAATTACAATCGGTGCTAATGCTTTACTTGAATCTGGTGCAAAAGAAGTGTATGCTTGCTGCTCACACCCAGTATTATCAGGTCCAGCCATCGAGCGTATTGAAAACTCAGCAATTAAAGAATTAGTCGTAACAAACACGATCCAATTATCAGAAGACAAAAAGTCTCCAAAAATTAAGCAGCTTTCTGTAGCGGGCTTAATGGCTGATGCAATTGCACGTGTTTATGAAAACAAATCAGTAAGTACATTATTTGATTAATAATTTAGAACAAGGCTATGTGCAGTTACTGCACATAGCCTCTTTTCATGCTTTCTTCATAAATGTTTAGTTTCAGCTTATCTGGGTAAAGCTGAAGATGAAGACTTTTATGGAAAAGGGGATTTAAAAATGAGTACCGTATTAGCGGCAACAACACGTGAAATTGGCTCTCGTTCGATTTTAACGAAAATACGAAATGGCGGGGGGATACCGGCCAATGTTTACGGCTACAAAACTGTAGCAACACCGATTCAAGTAGGCGTGAAGGATTTAACAAAGGCAATGCAGGCAAGTGGTCAAAATACGGTGTTTGCATTAAGCCTAGATGGTGAAACTGTGAATGCTGTGATTAGTGAAATCCAACGTTGTGCATTAAAAGGTAATATTAAACATATCGACTTCCAAGCCATTAATATGAGTGAGGAGCTTGAAGTGGAGGTACCAATTGCAATCGTTGGAGAATCGATTGGCGTGAAAGATGGTGGCGTTTTAATGCAGCCTGTTCATACGTTAAAAATAAAGGTAAAGCCAATGGATATGCCAGAATCGATTGAGATTGATGTATCGACATTAAACATTGGAGACACGCTATCTGTTGCGGATATACGAGGGGACAGCAAATTTGAACTATTGAACGCTGATGAAGATACACTTGTAACGATTACACCACCAGCGTCTGAGCCAGCAGATGCAATCGATCCAGCACAAAAAGAACCAACCGCGATTGAAACACCAGAAGCAGACGCGTAATCAAAAGATATCATATGAAAAAATTGCACGGATATAGGTAGCCGTGCAATTTTTTATTTAAAATATCTATTTTAGGTATAGCCTACATGAGCATAGAAAACAAATTCTTCTAAGGAGGCTCATACGGCTAGCGTAACTACTTTTATGAAAATTTAAGTTAATATTATAGATAGTAAGATTTTATTAGATTACAAGGGACTTTGTATTGTAGGAAGTTTTGATTTAGGTATGTTAAAATAGGCTACAATTATAAAAAGAAAAAAAGAGGTTTTTAACGATGAAGTTAATTATCGGTTTAGGCAATCCAGGAAAGCCATATGAACATACTCGTCATAATATCGGGTTTGATGTTATTGATGCATTAGCAGATCAATGGGGTGCGCCATTAAATCAAACAAAATTTAATGGCATGTATGCGAGCATACACCGTCCCGAAGGAAAGGTAATGCTGTTAAAGCCGCTTACGTATATGAATTTATCAGGTGAATGTGTTCGTCCGATGATGGATTATTTTGATATTGATGTAGAAGATATTATTGTTATTTATGACGATTTAGATTTAGAAACGGGCAAGCTACGCCTTCGTACGAAAGGGAGCGCAGGAGGTCATAATGGCATTAAATCATTAATTCAACACTTAGGTACACAGGAATTCAATCGCATCCGCGTAGGCGTAAGCCGTCCACCAGCAGGTATGAAAGTAGCAGACTATGTTTTATCGAAGTTTTCAAAAGAAGATGAGCCGATTGTTCAAGATGCGATAAAAAAATCTTGTGAAGCGGTTGAAACATCGCTATCTAAAACGTTTTTAGATGTCATGAACATATTTAATGGCGCATAAAAAAATACATGAACGTCTATACTTTGAATACAAAAGTATTCAAAGGAGGGCGCATATGCCAGTTCGTTATCGTTGCAGGCACTGTGAAACAGAAATGGGAACTCTACCGTTTGATGCAGAGGAGACAATCCGTAAGTTGCATCAATTTGAAGTAGGAGAAGTAGATGACTATATTGAAAAGAATGAACGTGGAGAGACTGTTGTTCATTCGATTTGTGAGCATTGTGAAGATTCGCTTCGTCAATTTCCCGATTATTATGCGCTAAAAAATTGGTTGCAATAATTTTGACAGTTTTCAACACGAAATAGCGGTTTTGCTTTGGCACACAAACTCTTAAGAGATTCAGTGTGCCAAGGCTTTTTCCGTTTTTATATTACAGGAGATAAGCGGAAAGGAGTTTTTCAATGGAAGTTTTTCATCAACTATTCTTGCAAGATAAACATATAAAATCGTTATTAGACCAAATCAAAAAGGGTGAAGCAGATCAGCAATTAGTGACGGGGTTAACAGGTGGTGCGAGGCCGGCGTTTCTGCAAGCGTTGTTTAAGGAAACGGGGAACCCAATTTATGTGCTATCGCCTAATTTGTTGCAAGCACAGAAGTTAGTAGATGATTTAGTGTCTTTACTTGGGGAGGAATCTGTATTTTATTATCCGGCAGATGAATTTATTGCGGCAGATATGACGATTGCTTCTCCTGAGTTGCGTGCGCAACGTATTGCGACATTAGACCATCTAGCAAAAGGAACGATGGGGATTTACGTGTTACCAATTGCAGGTGTACGTAAATACATGACACCGCCTAGTAGCTGGCGTACGCATTTTTTACAGGCATCGATCGGCGAAGATATTAACATGGATAACTGGCTGACACAACTAGTAGCAATGGGCTATACACGGAATAGCATGGTGACAGCACCAGGAGAGTTTGCGGCGCGTGGAGGCATTGTCGATATTTATCCACCTTATTTAGAGGCACCGATCCGCATGGAGCTGTTTGATACAGAAATCGATTCGATTCGTTCATTTGATGCTGATACACAGCGTTCAATCGAAAAGTTGGATTCTGTACGCATTTTACCGGCAACAGAAGTTTTGTTATCCCCGGAAGAACGAGTAAATGTAGCAGAGCGTTTACAAGGAGCACTTGCCAATAGTTTAAAAAAGGTAAAGAAACCTGAGCTACAAGAGCTGCTTATGCAAAATATTGAATATGATATTGAGCTGCTAAAAGAGGGTAATTTACCAACACATGTGAATAAATACGGTTCCCTTTTATTTGAGCAAAAGGCGTTTTTAGGCGATTACTTTGCCCGTGACGGCATCGTATTATTTGATGAATTAGGACGCATTCAAGAAGTAATGGATGCGTGGGAGCGCGAAGAAAATGAATGGTTCTTATCCCTTATTGAAGAAGGGAAAATGCTACACGATGTGAAACCTTCCTTTGCCTTTAAAGAAATTTTAACAATGATTCGTCAGCAAAAAATTCATCTTGCTTTATTTGCACGGACGTTTGCAGGGATGCGCTTTTCGAAAACATCGAATTTTTCATGTAAACCGATGCAACAGTTCCATGGGCAAATTGCATTATTACAAAATGAAGTAGAGCGTTGGCAGTTAGAGAAATTTACAGTGTTATTTGTTGCAGATGGGCAGGAACGTCTTGAGAAAATGCAAAGTATGCTCGAGGAATATCACATTGATGCACAAATTGCTATGCCAAGTGGTGCAGGTATTTATCTAGTAGATGCGGTCTTATCAGCTGGTTTCGAATTACCGCTCCAAAAAATGGCTGTTGTAACAGACGATGAGCTATTTAAACAGCAGGCAAAGAAAAAGGCACGTCCACAAAAGATGACGAATGCAGAGCGCATTAAATCCTATACGGAAATTAAGCCTGGCGACTATGTGGTGCATGTCCATCATGGGATTGGGAAGTATATTGGCATTGAAACATTAGAAGTGGGTGGGACACATAAAGATTACTTACATATTCGCTACCGAGCGGATGATAAATTATATGTGCCAGTCGACCAAATTGATTTAATTCAAAAATATGTTGCTTCGGAGGAGAAAGAGCCGAAACTGCATAAATTAGGCGGAACAGAATGGAAAAAAGCGAAAGCGAAAGTATCTTCAGCCGTTCAAGATATTGCCGATGATTTAATCAAACTGTATGCGAAAAGGGAAGCGGAAAAGGGCTTTGCTTTCACACCTGATTCAGATGAAGTACGTTCGTTTGAAAATGCTTTTCCGTATGAAGAAACAGAGGACCAGTTACGCACGATTATGGAGGTCAAACGGGATATGGAGCGTGAACGCCCAATGGACCGTCTTGTATGTGGCGATGTAGGATATGGTAAAACAGAAGTAGCCATTCGTGCGGCCTTTAAAGCGATTCAAGATGGCAAGCAAGTCGCGTTTCTAGTACCGACGACCATTTTAGCGCAACAGCATTTTGAAACGATTCAAACGCGTTTTGAGGAATATGCAATGAATGTTGGTTTGCTTAGTCGATTCCGTACACGGAAGCAACAGTTAGAAACGATTAAAGGCCTACGAGAAGGAACGGTAGATCTGGTCATTGGTACGCATCGCTTGTTATCAAAGGACGTGCAGTATCAAGATCTTGGTTTATTAATCGTGGATGAAGAACAACGTTTTGGTGTAACACACAAGGAAAAGATTAAGCAATTAAAAACAAATGTTGATGTATTAACGTTAACAGCGACACCGATTCCACGTACATTGCATATGTCGATGGTAGGTGTACGTGATTTATCAGTCATTGAAACACCACCACAAAATCGTTTCCCTGTACAGACCTATGTCATGGAGCACAGCGGGGCATTAGTACGTGAAGCCATTGAAAGAGAGATGGCGCGCGGTGGACAAACGTTTTATTTATATAATCGTGTGGAAGACATGGCACGTCGTGTAGAGGAAATTCAAGCGCTTGTACCAGAAGCGCGTGTGGGCTTTGCACATGGTCGTATGACAGAATCTGAATTAGAGTCTGTAATTCTATCTTTTTTAGATGGTGACTATGACGTATTAGTTACAACAACGATTATTGAAACGGGTGTGGATATTCCGAATGTGAATACGCTCATTGTACATGATGCCGATCGTATGGGCTTATCACAGCTGTATCAATTGCGTGGACGTGTCGGACGTTCCAATCGTGTTGCGTACGCGTATTTTATGTATCAGCGTGATAAAGTACTGACAGAAGTGGCAGAACAGCGTTTACAGGCGATTAAGGAGTTTACAGAGCTTGGTTCGGGCTTTAAAATTGCCATGCGTGATTTATCCATACGCGGTGCCGGTAATTTACTCGGTGCACAGCAACACGGCTTTATCGACTCTGTTGGTTTTGATTTATACTCACAAATGCTTGAAGAAGCTATTGAAGAGCGTCGAAGCGGTGTGAAAAAAGAAGAGAAACCAGAAGTTGAAATTTTATTGCATATGGATGCATATATTCCAGATGCGTATATTCCAGACGGTTATCAAAAAATCCAAATGTACAAGCGTATTAAAGCGATGGAACGCGAAGAAGACTACTTTGAAGTGATCGAAGAGTTGCAAGACCGTTTCGGTGATTTGCCAGTGGAAACAGAACGCTTAATGAGAATTGCACGAATGAAGGTATGGGCGCTTGAAGCAGGGATCACAGCTATTAAAGAAAAGCAAAGCATTATGACGATTAGCTTATCCGAAGAAGGGACGGCTCGTGTGGATGGCGCGAGGGTTGTAACAGAATCCATGCAGTTTGAGCGTGCAGTTGGCTTTGTTATGGAAGGGACAAGATTAAATTTAACAATCGATATGAAGCGATGCGGCAATTTCTTACCATTTGATATTTTAGAGAAAATGGTAAAAATGGTGTTAGAGGCAAAAAAGCAAGTGGCATAGAGATGGTTATAGTACGATAAATATTAGAAAAAAGCGGGTGTGAATTTGCCCGCTTTTATTTAATGATGAAATTGTACATATAATTTGTGGACAGCACTATAATGGATACCATTCATATAATTTAAACGCTGTAATAACGCTTCTTGATTGGCATATTGCTTGCGTTTTTCAAGAAACATTTTTTCTTTAATAGAAGAAGTTTTTAACATATCACATTGACAATTTACTTTATATATATATATTGTAAAAATACCATTTTCAATCTCTTTTATGACTTGTGAGCGATTTTTTATGGCAGTCGGATTATAATAATAGGCTAAATGCTCACCAGCATAGTATTGAGTTTTTCTATAGGCATCAGGTGTTGATGTAACACGTTCCACTTTCATATTTTTCACCTCTCTATATACCATTTTATTTGGATATAAATGGTGTTAATGACACGGAAATTATAGTTTTTTTAAAAAAAAGATGAATAATTATTACAAACAAGGTCTAAATACCTAATTATCGATACGTTTTTTTTGCATATTTTTCTTTTCACTAAACCATACTAATTGGGAACAGAGCGAAATTTGTGGAAAGTGAGGTAGCATATGAAAGCAACAGGTATTGTACGTAGAATTGATGATTTAGGGCGCGTGGTTATACCAAAAGAAATTCGCCGTACGATGAGAATTCGTGAGGGGGATCCTCTAGAAATTTTCACGGATCGTGAAGGCGAGGTTATTTTAAAAAAGTATTCTCCAATAAATGATTTAAGTGAATTTGCTACAGAATATGTAGAATCGCTCTATGAAGCACTAGGCTTACCCGTATTTTTAAGTGACCGAGATGAAATGATTGCGATTGCCGGTGTCGCAAAAAAAACATATAGCCATCGCCGTTTATCGACCTTTGCCGAAGATGCGATGAAGGAACGACGCCCAATTATACATCAGCAGGAAACGGTGCTTGAACTTGTACCTGGGCAATTTGAGGAAGTAAAGTCTTATTGCATTGCACCCATCGTTGCAAATGGTGATATTATTGGTGCCATTTATGTCATTTCAAAAGATGGGTTGATTGGCGCTGTCGAACAAAAAAGTGCTGAAATTGGTGCGCTCTTCTTAGCGAAACAAATGGAAAACTAAATTTTTGATAAGACGTCCTTCATGACAGGGCGTTTTTTTTATGTTTATTATTCATGGTATACTTGTACCATTGTATAGATGAGGATGGGTCTTATATGTCTTCGCAGTTTAGTATGAAAAGTTATATGAAAGGTGCGCTTATATTAACAGTTGCCGCTCTTATTGTCAAAGTATTAAGTGCTGTTTACCGTGTGCCTTTCCAAAATTTAGTGGGCGATCAAGGGTTTTATGTGTACCAGCAAGTGTATCCGTTTATAGCATTCTTTGTTGTCTGGACTTCAGGTGGGGTTGCTGTCGCTATTTCAAAGCTACTCGCTAATACAAATAATGAACAAATAAAGCATGGTATTACGAAAACGGTATTTCAATACTTAACGGTGCTGTCACTGTTCTTTTTTGCTTTATTATTTTTCGGTGCACATTTGCTGTCATCGTGGATGGGTGATCCGTTACTCGCACCATTATTACAAACCGGCGCATTCGTTACACTTTGTATGCCAGCACTTGCGGTGATGAAGGGGACATTTCAGTCTCGTGCCATGATGGAGCCTGTTGCTTACGCGCAAGTGTTTGAGCAGACAGTACGTGTTGTCATGATTTTAATCGGAACAATCGTCGTCATATCGCTGCGCTCTCAATCCGTATATGCTGCCGGCAATATGGCGGTGCTAGGTACCGTGATTGGGGAATTAGCAGGTGTCATTTTATTATTTGTTTATATGAAGAAGAAGGGGCTTTTATTCAAAGAAACAGTTGCTATTTCGAAGTGGCCGATTATAAAAGAAGTCACCATTTTTAGTATAAGTGTGAGTATGAGTAGCCTATTATTACTTACGTATCAACTTGTGGATTCATTTACTGTATTCTCAATGTTAGTAGAGTCGGGGCTGGAAACGCTTGATGCAATGGCAATCAAGGGGATTTATGATCGTGGTCAACCACTTGTACAACTTGGCGTTGTGATCGCTTCTTCGTTTTCGCTCGCCATTGTACCGCTTGTGACCTATAAATCTAAGCAGGGTACCCGTGGTGAAGTACCGTATATTCAATTAACCTATCGTGCATCGTTAGTATTCGGCATAGCAGCAGCGCTAGGTCTTATACTGGTGATGCCCTATGCTAACGCATTATTGTTTAAAACAAATGCTCTTTCATCGGTACTTATGTTATATGTATTACAGATTGTATCATTATCGATTATTTTAACGTTTACAGCCATTTTGCAAGGGTATGGCAAATTAAAGATTCCTTTTTACTTCTTATTTGGGGCCCTTTCATTAAAAATCGGTGGTAATATGTTGTTGATTCCACTAATAGGGGTTGCAGGGGCAGCGATTGCGAGTAATATCGGGTTATTCACTTGCGCTATGCTTCTCGTATATTATTTAAAAAAAGTGAATGGGGTCATATTGGCAACAGGTAGCTTTTATAGAAAGTTATTGATAGCGAGTATTGGCATGACAGTTGTCGTAGCATTAACTGTTGTACTATTAAATCATCTAACAAGCTTTACATCTGTCCGTATGGCAGCGCTTGTTTATAGTGTCGTCTTAATTTCGCTTGGCGCATTTACATTTATAACAGCAGTGGCTAAACTCCAAATTTTAAGTGTACGAGAGTGGTTTATTATTCCTTTTGGAAGAAGAATGGCCACATATCAATTATGGTTAAATAAAAAGAAGTAGGTGTTTACAGATGCATCAATTAACAGTGATCGGTCTAGGTGCGGCAGATTTTAATCAGCTGCAAATGGGGGTCTATAAGCAATTAAAACAAGCAAAGACATTATATGTTCGTACAGAGGACCATCCTGTACTGAATGATTTAAAAGAGGAAGGCGTCACATTTTCAAGCTTTGACTATATTTATGAGAAGCATGATACATTTGCCCCTGTGTATGAGGAAATAGCTTCTCGATTAATCGAGGCAGCAAAGGAAGCACCAGTGATGTATGCAGTGCCAGGGCATCCGCTTGTAGCAGAGCAAACCGTGCAGCATTTAATCGAGGCAGAGCGTAATGGGCAAGTAAAGCTAAAAATCGAAGGTGGTCAAAGCTTCCTAGACCCCATTTTTGGCGCATTGAGAATTGATCCAATCGAAGGCTTCCAACTATTAGATGGGACAAGTATGTCAATGCATGATCTTAACATGCGCCAGCACATTTTAATTGCGCAAGTATATGACGCATTTAGTGCATCGGAAGTGAAACTTACATTAATGGAGAAATACCGAGATGATTATCCGGTAACAATCGTGACAGCGGCAGGTTCAGCTCAAGAGAAGTTAACGATTGTGCCCCTGTACGAGCTTGATCACGTGGCAGAATTAAATAACTTAACAACGGTGTATGTGCCGCCTGTGATGTCAGATGAAGAGGCGTTACGTGATTGGACGACTTTCCGCAAAATTATTGCGACGCTTCGTGGTCCAGAAGGCTGTCCGTGGGATCAAAAGCAAACACATGAATCGTTGAAAAAATATTTACTTGAAGAGGCACATGAGTTTTTAGCTGCTGTGGATGCAGAAGATGATGAAGGCATGATTGAAGAGCTTGGCGATGTACTGCTACAAGTATTTTTACATGCGCAAATTGGTGAAGATAACGGCTATTTCAATTTGGAGGAAGTGCTTGCCTCTATTAGTGAAAAAATGATTCGTCGCCATCCACATGTATTTGGCGATGTATCAGTAGAAGATGCAGACCATGTTTTGGCGAATTGGGAAGCAATTAAACGTGCGGAAAAAGGACAGGTAGAAGGACGTTTACTTGAAGGTGAGTATCGCGCGGAATCTTCTTTGCAAACGGCTTATAATTATCAAAAAAAGGCGGCAAAAGTAGGGTTTGATTGGCCAAATGCGGATGATGCATGGGAAAAATTCATTGAAGAGATGAAAGAATTCCAAGTTGAAATGAGTGAAGGCTCGCCTGCTACACGCCTAGATGAGTTTGGTGATGTGCTATTTACATTAGTAAATGTGGCACGTTTCTATAAAATCTCACCAGAAGAAGCAATGTTACACGCGAATGAGAAGTTTGCCCGTAGATTTGGTTATATCGAAGAACAAGTAAAGGCGAGCGGGAAAGACTTTGATGCATTCACATTAGAGGAGTTAGACTGCTTTTGGAATGAGGCAAAGCGTATGGAAAAGGGGGAATAAAAATTGCGTTTAGATAAGTTTTTAAAAGTGTCACGTTTAATAAAAAGACGAACATTAGCAAAGGAAGTAGCTGTACAAGGACGTATCACAATTAACGGTAAGGTCGCAAAAGCAAGCAGTACTGTGAAAGTGGGCGATGAACTAGCTATTCGCTTTGGACAAAAAATTGTCACAGCTCGTGTAGAAGAGATTCGTGAGAATGTTCGTAAAGAAGAAGCCACAAAGATGTTTACGATTGTAAAAGAGGAAAAACTAGAGAAGATTGAGCCTGAATTTATTGATGATGAAGAATAGATGAAATAGAAAAATGAGAGCATGATAGTAAATTTTACTGTCATGCTTTTTTCTATGTGTGCATACAGTGTAGAAAGTGGACAAGGAAGGGGAGTTAATCTATGCATTCAGAAAGTACAAGATATACCATTCCATCAGGAGACCATCTAGTAACGCTTCGCAATCGCAAGCGTATGGATATGACATCGGTAAAGGAAATTGAACGTTTTGACCAAGAGGAGTTTTTTGTTAGAACATCACAGGGGCATTTACTCATTCGTGGTGAAGAGCTACGCATTGTGCATTTAGATGTAGACAAGGGGCTGCTTACATTAGAAGGTATGGTCAAGACGGTCCAATACGATGAAGAAGAATCCGGACTGTCAAAGAGTTTACTGCATAAATTATTCGGCTAATGTCTGCACAATTAGTTAGTACGTTTGTCATGTTTGCAGCCGGCATAATGGTAGGTGCGATCATTGATTGTATCCGATATATGACATCATTGTTGCCTAAAAAATCAATTTTTTCCAAACTAGCGTATTTAATTGAACTAACAGCTTGGCTTATGTTAGGAGCTATTACTTTCTATTTTTTATTTATCATTAAGGGTGGTGAGTGGCGAGCAATCGATCCACTTGCCCAAATTGTCGGAATCATTTCATATGATTTATTTTTCCAACCGATATTTCGATTTATCGGAAGACTTTTTGTGACCATCATCATAAAACCCATTTTCTTTATCATTCGTTTCGTTATAAAGCTCATTTACGGTATCGTTCATATTTTTATCAGAATATTAACAATTTTATTAACACCTATTATTAAAATCTATAAAACTTCTAAAAAACGGGTTTTACTCTACAAAGTAAATAAGTATAATAAATAGTAACAAATGTAGAAGCAATGGGGGTGAACGGCGTGGCACAGCGTCAACAACAAGAACAAGTACATAGAGGCACTGTTAAAACGTTAGATAATGACTATGTCCGCTCCAACGCAAATCTCGCAAAGCAACAACAAATGAAACACCGTCAAAAAGTATTAAGTCGTAGAAGACTAGCAGTGTTTACGGTATTTGCTACAGCTGTATGTGTGGCATTAGTAAGCATGATGATGAACCAGAATACACGTTTAGCAGAAAAAGAAGCACAAAAAATAGAAGTACAAGCACAATTAACCGCAGTAAAAGAGCAACAGGACATGTTAAAACTACAAATTGCCAAACTAGAAGATGATGAGTATATTGCAAAGTTGGCACGTAAAGAATATTTCTTATCAGAAGAAGGAGAAATTATTTTTACGATTCCGAAGGGGAACGACGAAAAAGAAGAGGACGAACAGTAGATGGGAAGGCAGACACGTCATATACGTAGTTTGCCTTTTCAAATGGCTAAAATCTTAGGACTATTTAGGAAATTGATTCTGTTTGTCGTTTTATGGCGAGAGAGTCTTGTTGACACTTATAGTTAGTCCGATATAATAAAGGGGAAACCATAAAGTAGTTTCGTGATATATTAGGACTGATAGAGTCTTTTAAAATTTAAGGAGGAGCATTTTTTTTATGTCAATTGAAGTAGGCAGCAAAGTACAAGGTAAAGTAACAGGAATCACAAATTTTGGAGCATTCGTTGAGCTGCCAGATGGCAAAACGGGTTTAGTGCACATCAGTGAAGTAGCAGACAACTATGTGAAGGATATCAACGAGCATCTGAAAGTAGGAGATGAAGTTGAAGTAAAAGTGATGAATGTTGAAGCGGATGGTAAGATTGGCCTTTCAATCCGTAAAGCGAAGCCCCAAGCTGAGCGACCAGAGCGTCCGCAGCGTCCTCGTCGAGAAAACAATCGTTCAAACGAGCGAAATGATCGTCAACCAAAAGAAAATTTCGAACAAAAAATGGCGCGTTTCTTAAAAGATAGCGATGAACGTTTAACTACATTAAAACGTGCAACAGAATCAAAACGTGGCGGCCGTGGAGCACGTAGAGGGTAATTTGCTGGCTGTTTTAATTATAGAAAAAGTGCGCTATAAAGTAAAAACAGTTTGTGTACAAAGTACACAAACTGTTTTTTTATAGAAAGATTTATTTATAAAAAGGACTGGAGTAATGCTTCAATCCTGTTTTTGCTGCGATATAAGGAGCTTTACTAAGCCAATTAATGTAATAATTCCAATGATTAAACCAACAACTAACAGTAAAATTTGGAACATTACAGGGGTTTTAGTTAAGTAAAAGCCCAGTAAAATAAATAATGCACTCGCAGCACAAAGCGCAGACAATGTACGGAAATCTTTAATCATAATAGCCCTCCTAACTAATATCTTAATCCACTTTGGTAGTGAAAAAAAGACTAATGCTTAGTAGTAACAAGGACTGTAAATGCCATATAGAAAAAATCTATTCTAAAATCTCGATATCTAAGCGCTTTTGAATGGTTAACGAGTGCATAGTGACAAAGTTGTATAGCCTTCTACCAAACGATTTACGATGAAAAGTTCGAGTAACCTGAATCTTAGGAATAAGACGTTCAATTCAATACAAATACCTAGAGAATATACTAGATTACGCTTATACCGTTTTACATTTCTGGATATGAAGGCGATCAAAAAAACAGATGCTTATGAGGTATTAACTGAGCAGGCAATTGAGATTGAATTAAACTAATTATATTTCAAAAGGCTTCCTAGTTTAAAACGATGGAAGTCTTTACTGTTTAATCTATGCTATTTCTATAAAAATATATTGTCATTGACTATATAAATTAACTTAAACTGTGTCCATTGCAAAATATCCCTGTATCCGGTCAAATGCTCGCAAGATGTAGGCTGATTTTTAAAGTCAGTCGTTTTTGAGAGGATATGTATTTATTTAGCGCAATCCTAAAGTTTTCGTCGAACAATTTTTTCTTACGCCCTTTATAAAAAGACAAAATTCATTTCTTGACTTTTTTATAATAAACCTTATATAAAGGGGGTTGGAAAGTGGTTACAATTCAAGATTTGCGTCAATTATCGAGTGGACAAAGCGAACTATTTACGGGGAATGAAAAGCGAATCATGTTCTTGTTACAGCTGACTTTTTTGGGGGTGAGCTTTTTTTTAGCAAGAGCAGTCTTTTTTGAAGCAGCCGTTCCATTTTTGGTTCCGTTTTGGGCTATCGTTAGTCTCCGCTATCGCCACCTGAAATGGCCAACATTAATTGGTGGGCTTACCGGAGCACTCACGTTAGGGTTGGGACAACTGGTTATTATTTTTCTTCAATTATGCACATTTCAATTTTTAAAGAGACTAATTAAGATTCCATTGCCTATCCTTGTCATGCTTGCTACGCTACTTGTTCAAATTGCTTGGCAAGGGGGCGTTTATGGCGGATGGCCACCTCTACTTGTCCAATTTTATGTTGGTTGTGAAGCTGTATTAGCCATGGTCATGATGATTTTTTTACAGCTGACATTATTACCGCCACATCGTTTTTGGACATCAGAGTGGACGTATGAACGGGCTGGCGCGGCATTTTTTATTCTGGCTGCCATGCTAACAGGGATGTCATCGTTTACATTATCTATCTTTAACTTAGCAATTATTTGTTTACATTTAGTCATTTGTATTGCTGCTTTTGTTGGGGGCGTTACATTATCGACGATTGTTGCCACTATTTTAGGGACGATTGTAGGGATGGCGCATTTGTCATTTACGGGGATGCTTGCCTTATATGCGTTGACGGGTGTGTTTGCAGGGAGCAGTGTGCAACTTGGACGATTTGGCATTGCACTAGGCAGTATTTTACCGAGTGTCTTTTTCTTCTTTTATGATGCAACGCTACCGCTAGATATTGTGTACTTCGTGTCTATTAGTATCGCTACACTACTATCTTTACTGATTAATCGTTCTGTACTAGAGAAGTTACGTGCATTTTTTTATCCAAAAAGAGATGAAGTATTGCTGAAGCGGCAAGAATGGTTAACAAATCATATGACGCAAACGATTGAACAATTCCAGCAATTTGTCTTTTTTATGAAGGATCTTGTGTTTGATCGATTTACGGAACAATCGATTACACCCAAAAAAATCCAACCGTGCAATATATGCCAAGATTGTTTTCGGTATGATCGCTGTTGGGGAGAGAAACAAGATATGGCTGAAAAAATTGCACAATATTATCGGGGAAAAACATCGCAAAATCCTATTGCGATAGCACAGGCAGAGGAAATTCTAAGGTTAAGATGTATTAAGTCGGACAAGCTTTTACAAGAACTTGAGTACTTATTATATAACGAACAAATGAATAATCAGCTTTTTCATGGGAAGAAAATGATTGCCCTACAGTTGCAAGATGTGAGCCATCATCTGAATCGTTTGCTACAACAAATGCAAGGGGAGTCTGTATCATTTGAATCGTTAGAATGTGAACTGTTAGAACGACTCCAAAGTGCACAGTTAAACTGTTTTCAAATTGATGTTTTATCCAATGAAGTAGGACAACGACGTATTGTTTGTTCCGTTACGATGAAAAATATAGACCAAGCGACAGAGTTAAGTGAGCGTACCATTTTGCCGATTTTATATGAACGATTTGCTGAGCCTTTTTATGTGGAACGCATTACGTATAAAGAAATGCCATTTCCTTATGTAGAAGTGCGTGTAAGGTCATCTGTACGGTTCTCCATGGAGCAAGGGATTTATAGCCGAGCAAAACACAATACTTCAGGTGATGCGCATGAACTTTTCCCTATCCATGACGGACTAATGGCTATTATGTTATCGGATGGCATGGGAAAAGATCAGCGTGCACGAAAAGAGAGCGATACGCTGATTCGCATGCTTCGTGAATGTTTAACGTACAATATGGACCCAGAGACTGCCATGCACACGATTCACTACGTGATGTCGCTAAAGCATGATCGTGACTTATATGCAACCATTGATTTTGCACTAATCGATTTACAGCATGGTTCGCTTTGGTCGTGGAAAGCGGGAGGGATTGCAACGTATGTATTACGTGGTGATGATGTGTTAAAAATTGAAGGGAATGCAGCACCAGTTGGACTCATGCCGACATTTTCAATTGAAACAGAGACGCTACGTTTAAAAGCCGATGATATTGTCATCATGGCATCAGATGGCTTATTTGATGGAGCGCTTCATTGGCACGAACAAGAGCGACATTTTTTCCAACTATTAAAGAAAAAAAATAAGCAACAATTAGCAACAGATGTGTTATTGTACGATGTAATGGAACAATATAAGCAAGCTTATGATATTCAGGATGATTGCACAGTTATTGCATGCAAAATAAAACATATTAACCCTAAATGGTCTGTCTTAAATTTAGTGTAATAACGTGAGAAGGTGAGAAGATGAGGGCATTTGAGCAAAATATTTTGCAGTTTATTGAGAGTGAGCAGCTTATCAACAAGGGGAATCGCCTCCTCATCGCTTGTTCAGGGGGCGTCGATTCAATGGCGCTCCTAGCTTTTTTTGATAAATATCAAAAAAAGTTAGAGGTTGAAATATATGTCGCTCATGTTGATCATCTGTTGCGTGGCGAGCAATCGGCGGGTGACCGACTATTTGTCGAGCAATTTTGTCAAGACAGACAAATCCCGTGTTTTAGTACGGCTATCCCTATTCCAACTATTTTGGAAGAGCAAGGTGGAAATTCACAAGCAGTCTGCCGGAAGGAACGCTATGCATTTTTGGCTGCCGTCATGAAAGAGCAGGCCATTGATACGCTAGTGACCGCTCATCATGCAGATGACCAATTAGAATCGGTATTGATGGCACTTGCAAAGGCTGGAACCATTACAAGTATGCAAGGAATCCATGCCAAGCGTCCATTTATAGAAGGAATGATAATTCGTCCATTTTTAACGGTTACAAAAGACGAAATAAGGGGATATTTACAAAAGAGTGGTGTAGATTTTCGTGAGGATGCAAGTAACGCGAAAGATGATTATACAAGAAATCGGTTCCGTCACCATGTTGTGCCACTTTTAAAGGCTGAAAATGAATTCGTTGCCCAACACGCAACACAATTTTCATTGCAGTTAATACAAGATGATACGTATTTACAACAGCTTGCTCATCAAACATTTAATCGTTTAGTTACAAGAAAAAGTGATCGTTGTTATGAAGTTGAAATTAATGCGTTTTTAAATGAACCACTTGCTTTACAAAGAAGGCTCATTTTAATACTATTAAACTATCTTGATAACGATACAGACACGTTTCAAAGTCATACGTTATGCACACTCATTTTAAAGCTATTTCAAACGCAAAATGGAAGCGCTATGATGAACTTACCGAGAGGATGTATAGTGAGCAGGCAATATGGGAAAATACTTTTCTTGAAAGAGCAAGAAGTTGTTCCAGTTATTTCCGGTGAGCTTGTATTAAATGAATGGAATGAAAGAGCAGGGATTCGGTTTTACATAGGAGAATTTGCTCACTTAACTTCACTGTTAAGTAAAGACGCAGAAATCTATTACGTGAGCGCAGAAACACTATTTCTTCCGATACGTACAAGAACCCGTGAAGAGGGAGATCGTATACAGCTAGCAGGTATGGATGCGCCAAAACGCCTATCGAGACTCTTCATAGATGAAAAAGTACCGCTTACGAAGCGAGATGAGTGGCCACTGCTTGTTGATCATAAGGGGGAGATACTGGCGGTAATCGGCTTGCGGGTAAGTAATAAATTTTCTAGAACAAGGCGTGCAGGGGATGACTATGTATTCATTTGTGAAGCAAAGACGGACTAGGGTGTTTGAACAATCTTGAGGAGGAATCAATAATGATTCAAAATGATATTGAAAAAATTGTAATTACAGAGGAACAGATTCAGGCACGTATTCAGGAGCTAGGTGCGGAATTAACAGAAATTTATAAAGACGAATTCCCCCTCGCTATTGGTGTGTTAAAAGGTGCAATGCCGTTTATGACAGACTTAATGAAACGTTTCGACTCTTATATTGAAGTTGATTTTATGGATGTCTCAAGCTATGGAAACGCAACTGTATCTTCTGGTGAAGTAAAGATTTTAAAGGATTTAAATACAAGTGTAGAAGGTCGTGATGTCATCATTATTGAAGATATTATCGATAGCGGTTTAACACTAAGCTACCTTGTCGATTTATTTAAATATCGTAAAGCGAAATCAATTCGTATTGTAACGCTTTTAGATAAGCCATCTGGTCGTAAAGTAAATTTAAAGGCTGATCTAGTTGGCTTTGAAGTACCAGATGGATTTGTAGTAGGTTATGGATTAGATTATGCAGAAAAGTATCGTAATTTGCCTTACATCGGTATTTTAAAACGAGAAGTTTATTCTTTTTAACTAACAATTGTGTAACGATTTCGACAAAAATCATGTGAAACATATTTTAAGCAGTGCTTTTCGTTGTATGTAGAAAACATCGTATGTTAAGATTTTACTTATAGTTTTTCTGTAATGTTGTGAGGAGGCTGGGGATGAATCGAATATTTCGATACACCATATTTTATTTGTTAATTTTTCTCGTGATCATCGGAATTTTTGGCACATTTAATGGGGGCAATAAGCCAACTGAAGAGCTGACGTATCATGAGTTTTTAAAAGCTTTGGATGCTAGCACGATCAAAGAGGTAGTAATACAACCAGATAGTGGTGTATACGTTGTAGAAGGTGTTATGAAAGGGGCTGAAGAGGGGGAAACGTTTACAGTTAACCTTCCTCAAAATAACCAAGCATTAATGGATCGCCTAACAGATTTACAAAAGGCATATCCAGATGTGCATTGGGAGCAAGCGCCTGAAACAAGTGGATGGGTGAGCTTCTTTACAGGCATTATCCCATTCATTATTATCATTATTTTATTCTTCTTCTTGTTGAGTCAATCGCAAGGTGGAGGCAATAAAGTGATGAACTTTGGTAAATCGAAAGCAAAGCTTTACGATGACCAAAAGAAAAAAGTACGCTTTACAGATGTAGCAGGCGCTGATGAAGAAAAAGCAGAGCTTGTGGAAGTAGTAGAGTTCTTAAAAGACCACCGTAAATTTACTGAAATTGGTGCTCGTATTCCAAAAGGTATTTTACTAGTAGGTCCTCCAGGTACGGGTAAAACATTACTTGCTCGTGCAGTAGCTGGGGAAGCAGGCGTACCATTCTTCTCGATTTCAGGTTCTGACTTCGTAGAAATGTTCGTCGGTGTTGGTGCATCACGTGTTCGTGACTTATTCGAAAACGCGAAGAAAAATGCACCGTGTATTATCTTCATTGACGAAATTGATGCAGTAGGTCGTCAACGTGGAGCAGGTCTTGGTGGGGGTCACGATGAGCGTGAGCAAACATTAAACCAATTACTCGTTGAGATGGATGGTTTCGGTGCAAATGAAGGAATCATTATCATTGCAGCGACAAACCGCCCTGATATTCTAGACAAAGCATTATTACGTCCTGGTCGTTTTGACCGTCAAATTACAGTAGGTCATCCTGATGTAAAGGGACGTGAAGCGATTCTTAAAGTACATGCACGTAACAAGCCTTTATCAGACACAGTTGATTTAGGTGCTGTAGCACAACGTACACCTGGCTTCTCAGGTGCCGATTTAGAAAACTTATTAAACGAAGCAGCACTTGTTGCCGCTCGTAAGAATAAGAAAACAATTGACATGGTAGATATTGATGAAGCTTCTGACCGCGTCATTGCAGGTCCAGCGAAAGCAAGCCGTGTCTACTCTAACAAAGAGAAAAAATTAGTGTCCTTCCATGAAGCAGGTCACGTAGTGGTTGGCTTGACTCTAGATGAGGCGGACACTGTGCATAAAGTAACCATCGTACCACGTGGTCAAGCAGGTGGTTATGCAATTATGTTACCAAAGGAAGAACGCTTCTTCACGACGAAACAAGAGTTATTAGACCGCATTGCAGGACTTCTTGGTGGCCGTGTAGCAGAAGAAATTGTGCTTGGAGAAGTATCAACAGGTGCGCATAATGACTTCCAAAAAGTAACGAATATTGCGCGTGCAATGGTTACAGAGTATGGTATGAGTGAAAGCCTTGGTGCGATCCAGTTTGGTTCTGGTTCGGGCGGTAATGTGTTCTTAGGGCGCGATTTCAACTCGGATCAAAACTACTCAGATAAAATTGCGTATGAAATCGATAAAGAAATGCAAAAAATTATCGATACGCAATATGAGCGTACACGTCAAATTCTGACGGAGAAACGTGAGTTATTAGATTTAATCGCCAACACATTAATGGTGAAAGAAACATTAAATGCTGAAGAAATCGAACATTTACGTGACAACGGTACATTGCCAGAAAGCTCAATTCAAGCAATGGATGAGGCGAAAGAACGCAAAGAACAAGAACAAGAAAAGGCAGAGGCTGAGCCTACAGTTGAAGTAGCTGGTACACCAACAATCAATAATGATATTCTTGGTAAAAAATCAGATCCAACAGTAGCGGACTTGCCAAAAGAAGAACCGTCTTCAGAACGTCCAAAAGGCATCGATGAAGACCGTGGATAAGTAATAAAATAAAGAGAACAAAGCAACTAATTGCTTTGTTCTCTTTTTTATTTTTCAGAAAAGAAATTAATTACTTACCTGATGGATATTCGTATCAGAAGTGACATCATCTCTATCTATTTTAGTGGAGACATGTCTTTCTAAATATTAGCTAAACATAGAATGTCCACCGTTCACAGATAATACTTGTCCTGTGATCCAATTGGATGCGTCACTTAGTAAAAAGGTAACTGCCCCCGTTACATCTTCTGCTGTCCCTAAGCGTTGTAATGGATAGTGCTTTAAAACTTGCTTTTGAACGTCAGGAGAAAAATGTAAATCATTTTGATCTAATAAACCGATTGAAATTGTGTTGCATTGGATTTGATAGCGACCGACTTCTTGTGCTAGAGACTTCATCAAGCTAAGCACACCACTTCTGGCTGCAGCAGAAATAATGAGTTTGCGGTCTCCCGTACGAGCAGAATCACCGATTAATGTTATAAACTTACCCTTATTCATTTCCATCATCTGTGGTAGAAATACATAGGCTAAATGGATAACACCGTTTAAACATACATCTAGCTCGTGCTGCCATTCATACGGTTTATAGTCAAAAAATGATTTCATTTGTGTAAATGCAGCATTATTTATGACAGCTGTCACAGGTCCAAGAGAGGCTGTAATTTCTTGTTGTAGCCGTTGAACATCCTCTAAACGGCTAATGTTTGCTTGGAAACTTACCGCTTTACCACCTGATGTGATGATCTGTGTTACTGTTTCTTGCGCTTTTTCTTTTGAATGGTGATAGTGAACCGCAACGGTAGCGCCTTGAGCGGCTACTTGTAAAGCGATAGCACGTCCAACACGATCAGATGCACCTGTGACTAAAATAACTTGTTCCATTGCTCATACCTCCTTAAGAAAACAGGAGTCACAAAGCGTGACCCCTGTCATTTCTATACCATGGCTAAGCCACCATTGACTGATAGTGTTTGTCCTGTAATATAATCTGCTTCAGTGGATGCTAAAAACGCTACAGCATTGGCGATATCTTCTGGCTGCGCTAAGCGGCGGAATGGAATCGCCTTGATTAATGCTTCCGTAATTCCTGCATTATACTCACTGATTTCCTTAAATAGTGGTGTATCAGCTGGACCAGGTGCGATACAGTTTACATTAATTTTATGACGAGCCATTTCACGTGCCAGCGTTTTTGTTAATGCAATAACCCCGCCTTTTGCAGCGGAATATACGGCTTCACCGCTTGAGCCAACACGTCCTGAGTCAGATGCCACATTCACCACTTTGCCAAAGCCATTTTCAATCATAAGCGGTAAAATCGTTTTACATGTGTGAATTTGCCCCATTAAGTTGATATTGATGATTGTCTCCCATGTAGCTGGTTCACTTTTTAAAAAGGGTTCAATTTTATCCCAACCTGCATTGTTGACTAGCACATCGATTTTACCAAACTGTTCGACCGATTTACTTACAGCTTCTTCTACACTTTCTAATTTTGTTACATCACAGTAAAGAGCAACAGCCTGTCCTTGCTGTTCTTTAATGAGGGATACTGTCTGCTCCGCGTTATTCTCGTTAATATCCGTTACAATTACGTTAAAATTTTTGGCTGCTAGCGTGAGTGCAATTTGGCGTCCAATGCCACTGCCAGCCCCTGTTATGAATGCTACTTGATTTGTCATGTCCTAACTCCTCCTTATGAGAGTGGTGCCTGTTGAGCGACCATTTCACGTAATTTGAACTTTTGAATTTTCCCACTCGCTGTACGAGGGAAGTCTTTTAGTAATTGTAGATGTTCAGGCCAATATTGTTTGGCAACCCCTTTTTGTTGTAAAAAGGCTTGCATCGTTTCCATTGTTAACGGTGTTGTGTTAGGTTTCATGCATATGAAGGCACATGCTTTTTCTTGAAGACGAGGGTCTGGCATCGCTACAAGTTGCGCTGCAAATACATCTGGATGTTCATATAAAATATTTTCAATATAGGCAACAGGGATGTTTTCGCCACCACGAATGATAATGTCTTTATTACGACCAGAGATACGAATATAGCCATCTTCGTCCATAATTGCGCGGTCTCCCGTAATGAACCAGCCATCTTTAAATTCTTCTTGGGTAACGTCTAATTGGTTTAAGTAGCCAACGAATAGGGCAGGACCTTTGCATAATAGATTGCCTTCTACATTTGGTGGTACTTCATTGAAATCTTTATCAACGACTTTTACCTCCATGCTAGGGAGGGCCACTCCGTCTGTATTCATTAGCTTATCTTCTGAATCGTCGAGTTTAGTAAGTGTCACAAGACCATTTTCGGTTTGACCCCAACCAGATAAAATACGAAAGTTTACCATTTCCTTTGCTTGTTTGACAAGTACTCGTGGAATAGGCGCACCTAATGCAAGGAAAGCACGGAATGTAGAAAGGTCGTAATCTTTCATATAAGGCGATTGCATGGTGTCTTGTAAAAATGGAGTTGCGCCTGCTGTAAACGTAATTTTTTCTTTTTCAATGAGTTGTAAAAATTCTTGAGGGTTCCAAATATCTTGATAAACGGCTGTCCCAGCATAATGCGTTGGTAGGCGTACACCATAACCGAAGCCTGTTTGATGTGCGAATGTAGAAGCCATAAAGAGCACATCGTCACTCGTTAAACGTAAACGTTCAATCCAAAAGTTTGTAGAGACACAAAGGGTATTATGCGTATGCATCACACCTTTTGGGTTACCAGTTGTACCTGAAGTAAAAATAATTTCTGTTACATCATCTGGATGATGCTCAATTGTGTCTAGAATTGTAACATCCAATTGTTCCTCCCAAGGTGTATTAAATAAGAAGTCGATAGATTGCATATTTGTTGAAAAACTGTTACCAATCACAAGTATATGCTGTACAAATGGCCATTGATGGCGTAAATTTTCATACATCTTGACATAATTAAAGTCGCGGAATGTATCTGGAATAATAATAACTTTTGATTCTACTGCCCCAATCATATAACCAATCTCGCGTTCACGATAAATCGGGATTAAAGGGTTCGTAATGGCCCCAATCCGTGTAATGGCGTAATGTAAAATGATGAACTCGTTCCAGTTAGGTAGCTGCAATGACACTACATCGCCTTTTTCTACGCCTAATTGTTGTAGACCAAGTGCTACACGATCAACCATTTTTGCGAGTTCTTGATAGGTATAGCGACTTTTACGATCGATAATAGCGACTTTGTCTGGATGTTTTGCTACGGCATCATGTAAATAATTGATTATCGTTTTTTGTGGCCAAATAGATTGGTACTTTTCCACATAGTCCTCCGTTAACATCGTTTGCAGTTGCTTCATTCAAAACGCCTCCTATTCTATACACGGAATTTATTGAAATCGACTGGACGCTTTTCTAAAAAGGCTTCTTTCCCTTCATTTGATTCCTCGGTATTATAGAACATGGCTAAACTCCCCATAGCAAGCTGTGAAATGCCTTGAATATTAGCGCTATCTGCATTGAATGAATATTTCAGCATTTTTAAAGCAGTTGGGCTCTTTTCAAGTAGTTTTTGTGCCCATTCATAAGCAGCCTCCATTAATTGTGCTGCTGGGACGATTTTATTAACTAAGCCCATTGCTTTACATTCTTGTGCTGTATATTGCTCGCATAAATACCAAATTTCACGTGCTTTTTTCTCGCCAACAATGCGCGCTAAGTAAGCAGAGCCAAACCCTGCATCATAGCTACCTACTTTCGGTCCGCTTTGTCCAAATTTTGCAGTGTCCGCTGCAATGGTTAAATCGCAAATCACGTGTAAAACATGCCCACCACCAATCGCATAACCGTTTACTGCGGCGATAACGGGTTTTGGTATATTGCGAATGACTTGGTGTAGTGCTTCAATTTCTAAGCCAATGCCGCCACCTAATCCGCCGTTGTGGTTATAACCACCTTCTGAGCCTTTTGACTTTTGATCTCCACCTACACAAAATGCTTTTTCACCTGTGCCTGTTAAAATGACAACCCCAATGCGATTATCATCCCAAGCGTCACGAAATGCCCAAATGAGTTGTTGTACTGTTTCTCCGCGAAATGCGTTATACACTTCTGGACGATTGATCGTAATTGTCGCAATCCCATCTTCTTTTTTGTATAAAATATCAGTTAGTTCTAATGGTTGGTGAGTACCAATTAGTGAATTTACAATGTCCATGTTCATTCCTCCTAAACTGTTTGAGTTTGATGTGTACGGAATTCTTTTCCGATAATCTCTTTTGCAATAACCATTTGGTTTGCTTGTGCTGTACCGTCCCCGATTTCTAAGCCAATTACATCACGTAATCGTTGCTCTAACGGCATTTCTTTTGTGTATGCATAGTGCCCATTTAGTAGAAGACATTCATGAATAGCTTCTACGCTATATTTTGGCCCAAGCCATTTCACACTCGAAGCTTCTTTTGAATGCTTTCGCCCTTGATCACGTAGCCATAACCCGCGGTAAGCTTGCCATTTGATGAGCTCCAGTTGTGTATGATGTGTCACAATAGGGAACGAAACAGCTTGATATGTGGCTAAAGGGCGACCGAATGATTGACGTATTTTTACATGTTCAATCGTTTCATCAATACTCTGCATCGCGGCGCCAACACATTGTAAACCGATAAGTAAGCGACTTAAGTCGAAGCCGTTCATTACTTGTGAGAAGCCTTGATTTTCTTCCCCAATCAAATTTGTTGCTGGAATGCGTAATTCGTGCATATAAATCGAGCCGCGTCCAATCGGGATATTGCCCATATCTTCATAGCCCTTTGCTTCAAATCCATTGACAGTAGAAGGTACAAGAAATGCACTAATACCTTTATTACCGAGTGAAGGATTCGTTTTAGCAAAGACGATGAAAGCATCTCCGCATGTAGCGACACTAATGCCTGATTTTTCACCGTTTAATACATATTCATTGCCTTCACGGCGAGCCGTCGACGTAATGCCACCAGCATCTGTTCCCGCAGCAGGCTCTGTAATGGCAATGCCAACAATTTTTTCGCCACTTGCGATTTGCGGTAGCCATTCATTTTTCATTTCTTCGCTTGCATGTTGGGTAAGAATTTCGCCGATTAAAGCATTTAACATAACAGAGTACGTTAAGTTAAAATCACCCCGACCAATTTCTTCTGCTGCAATGCCTGTTGTGAGACAATCTGCGCCGACCCCACCATATTGTTCGGGAATCCGAAGCCCGGTAACCCCTAAATCACCGAGCTTTTTCCAGAGGTGGCGGGGTGTAATACCTTCACGATCCCATTTTGTGTAGTTTGGTAATAATTCTTCCTTTGCGAAATCGCGCAAAATTTTACGGAATTGCTCTTGTTCTTCTGTGAATTCGAAATTTAGCATAGGCAAAAACCCCTCTCTAATAGTTAAATGTGCAGTTTTCGATAATTGTTGTAATACCTTGACCACCACCGATACAAAGCGTAGCAAGACCATATCGGCCATTACGTCGCTGCAATTCATGGACAAGCTTTGTTAAAATAATGGCTCCTGTTGCGCCGATTGGATGCCCCAGTGCAATAGCGCCCCCGTTCACATTCACTTTCTCTATATTAAAATTACCTTCCTGAATAACAGCGAGCGCTTGAGCAGCAAATGCTTCATTAAGCTCGATTAAATCGATATCATCAAGTGTTAAGTTTGCTTGTGCAAGTGCTTTTTCTGTTGCTGGAACAGGTCCAATCCCCATAATTTCTGGCGCTACCCCCGCAACTGCTTGCGCAATAATTTTGGCTTTTGGTGTTAAGCCATATGCTTTTACTTTGTCTTCGCTCATAAGTAAAAGGGCAGAGGCCCCATCATTTCGACCGCTTGAGCTGCCTGCTGTAATCGTTCCATTTTCTTTGAATACAGGCTTTAGTTTTGCTAATTGTTCAAGGGAAGTATGCCGTGGATGCTCATCGGTAGTGATGGTTGACGTCGATTGTTTAGTTTTGATTTCATAAGGAATGATTTCATCGTGAAATCGTTTGTTTTCAATGGCTGCAAGTGCAAGCTCTTGGCTACGTAAAGAAAAGACATCTTGTGCTTCGCGGGAAATATGATATTTTTCTGCTAAGTTTTCCGCTGTTATCCCCATGGTAATGTGTCCGTATAAATCAGTTGGCTGTGAATTGACTTGGCTTTCAGTATTGGCGTCATACAACATCACATTGCCAACACCTAGTCCATAACGTGCCTGACTTAAGTAAAACGGAGCTGTACTTAAGCTTTCTGCTCCTCCTGCAATCATGACATCCTGTAGACCAAGTGCGATTTGCTGTACCGCATTATTGACCGCTTGTAAACCAGAGCCACATTGGCGATGAACGGTATAAGCAGTGACTTCAATCGGTATCTTGGCACGTAACGATGCTACCCGCGCAATATTTGCTGCATCCCCACTTTGCCTAGCCTGTCCTAAAATGACTTCATCGACTTGGATAGGGGATGGCTGTCGATCGAGAAGACCCTGTATGACATGTGCCGCCAATTTGTCAGCTGCTATATCTTTAAAAGCACCCCCAATTTTGCCAATCGGTGTGCGGACTGCATCGACAATATACACATCTCTCATACATTCACGCCCTTTTTGTTGTGATATTCACGTCCCAATTCTGAAGCAATAATATTACGTTGGATTTCTGAAGTCCCTTCATAAATGCGTGTAATACGCGCATCGCGGAAGTAGCGTTCAACTGGATAGTCTTTCATATAACCAAGTCCGCCATGAATTTGTAGAGCTGTATCAGCCACACGGTTATATACTTCAGAACCGTATAATTTTGCTATGGCTGCTTCTTTTACAACACGCGTCCCTTGATCGACCATCCAAGCGACACGATAAGTTAACGCGCGTAATGCTTCTATTTGCATCGCCATATCGGCCAACATATGTTGAATCGCTTGGAAGTTGAAAATCGGTTGACTAAATTGCTCACGCTCTGTTGCATGTTGCATCGAATGTTCTAATAGTTTTTGGGAAGAGCCTAAGCAGCGAGCGGCCATACCTGCACGTCCATTGGCTAAAATTTTTAACGCATTCACATAGCCAGTGCCTTCTAATCCGAGTAAGTTTTCAGTAGGGATTTCAACATTTTCAAAAAATAGTTCGGCTGAATTTGAACCGCGTAATCCGAGTTTCTTTTCTGGTGCCCCAATCTCAAAACCGGGTGTTCCCTTTTCTACGATAAAAGAGCTAATGCCTTTTGCTCCTTTTGTTGAATCTGTAACGGCCGTGACCGTAAAGACATGGGCATCGTGTGCATTTGTAATGTAATGCTTAGAGCCATTTAAAATATATTTATCGCCTTTTCGCACAGCTGTTGTTTTTAAATTGACTGCATTTGAACCAGCAGATGGTTCTGTTAAGGCAAATGCACCAATCCATTCCCCGGTTGCCATGCGCGGTAAATATTTTTCTTTTTGAGTAGGGGAGCCGAATTCTACGATACCGACAGAGCCAATACCAATATGACAAGAAATTAATGTCGTAAAACCGTTATGTGTTTTCGCTAATTCCTCTAATACGGCACATTTACTGACCATATCAAGTCCAAGACCACCATATTCTTCAGGAATACTTAAACTAAATAGGCCCATCTCTTTTGCCATTTCTACAAGGTGTGGGGGAATGGCATTTTGTTCTTCAATTTGATTCGCAAATGGCTCTACTTCATCTCGAATAAATTTTTGTACTAATTCCTTTAATGCTAATGTATCCTCACTAAATGCAAAATTCATCACGTGTCCCTCCTTTATTGATTTGTGAAGTTTGCTGGTCGTTTTTCGATAAATGCGCGTGTTCCCTCTGCTTTATCTTCTGTCCCGAAGAGTAGGGAGATGGATAGTTTTTCAATCCATTGTGCGGTTTGCATATCTACATCAAAGCCGTGATGTACGGCTTGTTTAGCAAGCTGTACAGCGATAGGGCTCTTTTTCAAAATAGCTTCAGTAATTTCATGTATCTTTTGCTCGAGTGTTGTTTCTGTACAGTAGTATGTGGCAAGACCCATTTGCTGTGCTTCTTCACCGGAAACAATTCGGCCAGTGAGGATGAGATCGAGTGCATGTCCTTTACCGATGATGCGCGTCAGTCGTTGTGTCCCGCCCGCTCCAGGTAAAACGCCTAGGTTGAGTTCAGGTAATCCAAACTTGGCCTTCTCCGTTGCGATGCGAATATCACAAGCGAGTGCCAATTCACAACCACCGCCAAGTGCGAAGCCATTAATAACGGCAATGGTCACTTTAGCGCTCTGCTCAATTTGGGTGTATACATGCTGCATGCCTAAGGTTAGGCCATCTAAAGGTGTCCGTTTTTCTAGTGCTTTAATATCAGCGCCAGCAGCGAAAGCCTTTCCCCCAGCTCCTTGCACAATAATGAGTCGGATGTTCGGTTGTTTTTCTAAGTACGTAAAGGCTTCTTGCAATTCATTTACCATTTTTTCATCTAGTGCATTCAATACTTCAGGTCGGTTCAGCGTGATGTAGCCAATCTGTTCAACAGTTGAAAGATGAATGTAATCAAGTGTTAGCATGTTGTTCACACTCCTTATAGTTATAAAAGCCTTTCCCCGTTTTTTTGCCTAGACGGCCAGCTTTCACATATTTCACTAATAGCGGACTAGGTCGATATTTTTCGCCAAGTGTTTTGTGTAAATATTCTAGTGTCCGTAATCTTGTATCTAGTCCTACTAGATCACCCATTTCAAGAGGGCCCATTGGATGGTTGAGTCCAAGTTTAATTGCTTTATCGATGTCTTCCGCTGAGGCTACACCTTCCATCAGCATGTTTACTGCTTCATTTCCGATGAGCGCATTCATCCGGGAAGTGACAAAGCCCGGAAATTCATTCACTTCAACTGATTCTTTTTGCATTTGTGCGGCAACTTGTTTAATGATGTCTACGGTTTCATCTGATGTATCGAGCCCACGAATGATTTCAATGAGCTTCATTTTGTGTACCGGGTTAAAGAAATGCATGGCCAGTACTTTAGTGGGGCGAGTTGTTTGACAACCAATTTCCGTTGGGCTAAGTGACGATGTATTTGTGGCTAAAATGGTCTCGGGTGAACAAAGTACATCGAGCTGTTTAAAAATCGCTGTTTTAATTTCAATACGCTCTACGACAGCCTCTATTACGAGCTCCGCATTAGTAGCTGCTTGCTCGATAGAAGGGGTATAGTGAATTTGCGCCACAGCTTGTTGCTGCTGTGTGGAGATAAAGCCTTTCTCTCTGCTTTGCGCGGCGATTTTTTCGATTTCTTGCTGGGCATTTTGTAAGCTGGCAACTGAAATATCTTGTAGTGTTACCGTGTACCCGCTAATGGCAGCGGTATAAGCAATACCTCTGCCCATAATACCTGCACCGATAATAGAGATTGAGTTAACCATATACATCACTCCTTTATATTTTTGACTTTTCTGACGATTGTAGAGGGATTAACATCTAGAATTTTCGCCATTTGACGATAGGAAATATTTTTTTCATTTAGTAAAAGAAGCAGCTCTTTTTCGAGTTCTTTCACCGCCGTTTTAAGGGGTAAAATATCATTCACAATAATGGGCTTTTTACTTATATTTTCTTGAAGAGCAAATAGTTGTTGAATATGAAAAGCATGAAATAACGTACGGTGAGATGATAAAACGAGTCGTTCTAACAGTGAGAAAATTTCTGTTAAGTTTTCTGTCCATTGTTGCCGCAGTAGAAATTGAATCGCATCGGCGGTTAACGTAATCGAACGATGATGTTTTTCACTTAGAAGATGAATAAAATGTTGAATAATTGCTTTTGTTTCTTTTGGCTGCTCCGCAATGGACGGTACATGAAACGCAATGGCATTAATTAAATAATAAAGTTTTTCGCTGAAGTTAGGTGACGAATCAAAGGAAACATCTAGACTAATAGAAGCCATGATTCGAATATTTATAGTAGAAGAATGCTGCTCTATAAGAGAAGCAAGTCTTTCCTGTAACGTATAGGGTAAATAATCAATATTTTTAAAGTACAACGTGCCATTTGTAGCGAGAGAAAATAAATAATACCTTTCAAGAGAAGTGGCGAATAATAAATGCTCCAATTCGTTTTTTGTTTTTGTTCTACAGTCAATTTCAATAAAAGGCGCCTTTTTACGTTCACTATTTAATACAATTTGTTTCGCTAATGTGGAACGACCTGTACCGATATTTCCTTTAATTAAGACGGAGGAGCTTACTTTCGCAATTTGTTTGATTTTGTTTGTCAGTTCTGTTGAATATGAAACAATGGAGTCGTTTGTTAGTGTAAATACATGATGAAGTTGCTGCTGGAGTGCGTTTATTTTTTTAAGATGTTGAGACGTTGTTGTAATGTTGGAAATGCGTACAACGATCCGTTCGATTGTGCGCTGTTCTTGATTGGTGATAATAGAAAAATGAACATCTAATACTTGTTGATGACGATTTGTCATGCGAATGGTACTTTGTGTTTTTTTATTTTGGATAATGTCTTGCAATGCTTGAGAAAACTTAACACGTTGAGATTCTTCATACATAATAGATATATAGAATTGATGAAATAAAGTATTTTGGCGCAGAATATCTCCATTTGAATCCATAATAGCAATGCCATGTTCACTCGTGTCCATTAGCATTTCATTTTCACGGACTAATTGGCGGTACGTTTCTAACTCGGAGGTGAGGGACTCTATTTTTGAAATGTCCTCAAATACACCGACAGCACCTACAAGTTGTTTGCCATCAAAAATGGGTTCACGGTGAGAAACATACCAGCGTTTACGCACTTTATATTTTTCTACTTGTCCTTGCCCTGTTTGAAGTACTTGAAGTAATCCTTTTGGTGGAACGACATCTGTAATAAAACGGCCAATTGATTTTTCGAGTGGGACACCGGAGATTTTCTCACCTGCCCGGTTCATCATCGTAATATTGCCTTGAATATCGACTGCCATAATGCCACTCGGTACAGCTTGAAAAACAGTTTTATAATGTTTTAATTGAAACTGTTGTGCTTTTGCAACAGCTTCATAAAAAGTAGCTTTATCAAGGTAGCCGATATATTGGTGATCCTGTTTCACAATGAGCAAATGTGTATCTGCGGGCCATTCATATTCTATAGACGGAATATGTGTAACCATAGTAAATTGTTTATTGACCATACGAGCAAATGCTCTCAGTTGATCGATATCTTCTATATAGTCGAATCCAATCTTCATGCAATACTGTAATAAGTCCGTTGCGGTAAAGAAGCCTTCTAATTTGCCAAAGCGTCCAATGATCATACCGTAACGATAAGCTTGCGCAGTCATTGTGTTTAATAGATGAAGTAACGTAGTCGTCTCGCTAGGGAAAACCCCTATAGGTTGTAGCTGAATAGTCTGTTCCATGGAAAGTCTCCTTTCTCGCTAGATTGTGTTGCGAATTTGCAACACAATCTACGTTGCTTTTTAAAGTATTAGCTTTATAGAGTAGTGGAAATTCGAGTGTATACTGCAAATAAAACGTAACATATTCTCTTTTGCGTATCAAATATACTTTTAAATGTTTTTTAGTTGTCATTTGGTTATATTGTTGAATTTATAATATTGATAAAATATAAAGTGATGCATATTAGCAACAGTGTAGAAAAAAATGCATAACAGTAAAGACGTGAATTAAATGGCTATAATATAATGCTTTCTAAATATAGTAAAAAAAGGTCATTAATTTTTGTTATGAATCGAATGCATAAGTCCAACGGTAGAAAATGAGTACGTGTACTGTACTATTATCTAGAGAATGTTATGTGTTATGATTTCTCTAAATGGACTTGATAGGTGTGAGTGACAAATGATTTTAGTACTTGATGCAGGGAATTCTAGTATTGTGCTGGGTGTATATAACAACGACCGCCTTGCATTCCATTGGCGTATGGAGACAAATCGTCATAAAACGGAAGATGAATACGCTATGCAAGTAAAAGCGTTCTTTGTACATGCAGGCATCTCATTTGACCAGATTACAGGAATTATCATATCCTCAGTTGTACCGCCAATAATGTTTGCGCTTGAAGAAATGTGTCATAAATATTTTCGGGTAAAGCCGATTATTGTTGGACCTGGTGTGAAGACAGGGCTTAATATTAAATATGAAAATCCGCGTGAAGTAGGGGCTGATCGCATTGTCAATGCTATAGCCGCTTTGCATGAATATGGTGAACAATCACTGATTATCGTTGATTTTGGTACGGCCAATACGTACTGTTATATTAATGAAAAAGGTGAATATATGGGAGGAGCCATTGCCCCGGGCATTGCCATCTCAACGGAAGCGCTGTATACGAAGGCGGCGAAATTACCGCGCATTGAAATTGCTAAGACGCCACATATTGTCGGGAAAAATACTGTATCGGCAATGCAAGCAGGTATTTATTATGGCTTTGTTGGGCAAGTCGAGGGCATTGTAAGTCGTATGAAAGCACAAAGTAAGACAGATCCGCTTGTGATTGCAACTGGTGGATTGGCCAGCTTAATTGCAAATGAAACAAAGATGATTGATATAGTCGAACCATTTTTAACGTTAAAAGGTTTATATATCATTTATAAAAGGAATCAATAAGAAATGAGGAATGACATCATGGGAGATTATTTAGTAAGAGCTATTGGCTATAACGGTCAAGTACGTGCATTTGCTACACGTACAACAGAAACAGTAGGAGAAGCGCAACGTCGTCATAATACATGGCCAGTCGTTTCAGCAGCATTAGGTCGTTCAATGACGGCTGCCGTGATGATGGGCGCGATGCTAAAAGGTGAGGACAAGCTAACGGTCAAAATTGAAGGAAACGGTCCAATTGGTCCTATGATTATTGATGCGGACGCGAAAGGCGATGTGCGCGGCTATGTAACAAATGGCCAAGTACACTTTGATTTAAATGAATACGGCAAACTGGATGTACGTGCTGGGGTAGGAACAGAAGGTTTTATGACGGTTGTAAAAGACCTCGGACTGCGCGATATGTTCTCTGGTCAAACGCCGATTGTTTCAGGTGAAATTGCAGAAGATTTCACATACTATTTCGCAACGAGTGAACAAGTGCCTTCATCCGTAGGGCTTGGTGTGTTAGTAAATCCAGATAACAGCATTCTTGCGGCGGGTGGCTTTATTCTACAGATTATGCCTGGTTGTGAAGAAGAGACAATTGAATCAATCGAAAAGCATTTAAGTACAATTGAGCCTGTTTCAAAAATGATTGAAAAAGGGATGACACCAGAGCAAATTTTAGAAGCGGTTCTAGGTGAAGAAGGAAATGTCCAAATTTTAAGCACAATGCCGGTACGATTCCAATGTCAGTGTTCGAAAGAGCGATTTAGTGCAGCAATTCTTGGTTTAGGTGTGAAGGAAATTCAAGACATGATTGAGGAGCAAGGTGAAATTGAAACACAATGTCACTTCTGTCTACAAACATATGATTTTTCTGAAGCGGAATTGCAAGGGTTAATTGATGAAATCAATGCATAACAATAATAAATCCGTACCACCTACACCAACCAATGTACCACTAACGCAACGTCGATTAAAAACGAAGCCTGCTTTAACAGTAATGGGTATTTTATTACTAGGGAATATATTTTGGTTTATGCTATGGATTTGGCCATCAGGAAGCGACAATCAAGGCGGCGAGGAAATCGCCGCTACGATTGATGGTGAGAAAATTACACGCCAACAATGGCTTGCTGAAATAGAAAGCCGATATGGAAAAGAGACATTGAAAGATTTAGTCAATGAAGCTGTCATGGAAAAAGCAGCTAAGAAATATGACATTAAAGTTACAGAAGATGAAATTGATTTAGAAATAGCGCTCATGCGTTCAGCACAAGATACGAATGATACAGAAAACTTAACAGAAGAACAACTACGACAAAAAGTACGTGCGCAGTTAATTTTAGAAAAGGTATTGGCAAAAGACATTATTATTGAAGAGGAACAAACATCTACATACTATGAAGAAAATAAGTCTTTATACAATATCCCGACTTCATATCGTACAAGCATGATTGTCGTAGCGTCGAAGGCAGATGCCCAAAGCGTTGAAAAAGAATTAGCTAGTGGTTCAGACTTTTCGGTATTAGCTCGAGAACGTTCGTTAGATGCAGCATCAGCCAGTCTAGGCGGCGATATCGGCTTTATTACAGAGGAACAAGATACGGTTGATGCTGCGATTGGACAGACGGTTGCCAAGTTAAAAAAGGATGAGACAAGTAAGCCGATAAAGCTAAGCGATGGCCGCTATGCATTAGTTCAATTGCTAGAAACGATAGAAGGGCAATCTTTTGCTTATGAAGAAGTAAAGGAGCAAATTGCACGTGAAATGGCGATGGAGCAATTATCTGCTACGATTACGCCAGAAGCTTTCTGGGCAGATTTTGATGTGACTTGGTTTTACGGCGAAGAAAAGAAATAGTGAAATCTAGTACGAGTGCACGCAAAAGCTTGTGTTTTTTAATAAAAATAAGGCACTTTCTGTTCAAATGAACGGAAAGTGCCTTATTTCTTTAAAAGGAAGGATAATAGGAAGGCCCTTATATCCCATTTAGTTTTTTAGGCTAATTATTAGCGATAGCTTCAGTTAACATGTCTTCAAAGTTCTCTTCATCATAGACAATATTATAAATTTTCCAAGTTCCGTCTGCTGTTTTCTTTAAATAGGCAGTGCCTGACAAGTCCATTGTCATTTCAAAAGACATGTCCGGTTCATTCATGGAAACGTGAACTTTTAGATTGTCTACTTTCACTGCTGCAAAACGCTTATTTAAGGAAACAATGCTGCTTGAATGCTCACCTACTTGTTTCATGGTAATGGAACCAGATGAATAGTCAGGGTCATCTAGTGTACTCAGGTTATCAAGTGAATAGGCTAGATAATAACCGACTGTTGTTTCGCGATAAAGAGCTTCTAACGCTTCACGGTTTTGTTGTTCAGATTGTAGTGATAACTCTTCTGTGACGTTACGATTAACAGTTTGAATCACTGAAAGTTCGTCTTCTGCATTACCAGATTCTAGATGTAATGCACGGTCAATCATTAATACGGCATGAGAACGTTTCGCGAAATTACTCGGTTTGAACTCGGCTCCATAACCGTTTACAATTCCGACACTTGCTATTTTGAGAATGGCTTCATAAGCAAAGTTTTTTTGAGTAACATCTTTGAAAGTTTTTTCTGTTGTTGAAAAATCCACCGTCGCATTGAATGCACGATAAATCATAACAGCCATTTGAGCACGTGTAATCTTATCATTTGGTTTAAACGTTCCATCTACTTTTCCAGTAATAATCCCTCTACTACTAGCGATTTGAACATAGTCATAATACCAATCTGAAGAATTTACATCCGGGAACGTTTTTTTGATGTCCCCACTCGTTAAATGCATAGCATTAACTAAAATTTTTGTGAATTGTGCACGGGTAATAGTATTTTCTGGTTTTAAAAGAATGGATGTATATTCATATTCTTCCCCATCCTCTTCATAAACCCCTGTTTCTTCATATCCATCTATGATATCTGCATACAAAAAGCGTTCTAATTGTTCATATGCTCCATGCCCGTAATCTACATCATCTATGTAATATTGATCAATGGTTTTTTCTGCTGCAAAAGCAGGTGTTATAGAAGGAAGACTAAAAGTAACAAGTAAAACTAATAAAATACGAACTGCCTTCAATGATTTGACCCCTCTCCTTATGTCTTTTTAATGCATGAATTATATTACTTTATATTAATTTAAAAGAATACAAGAATAATATGGGAATAACGTAAGTCTGAAATATAAAAAGCGCCCCTTTTCTAGTACTGTGCTGCTTTGTATATATTTTTAATTGTTCTGAAAATTTATTTTAAAAGTACAGCCTATTACATTGACAATGGTTTGGTAAATTGTTAAGATACAATTAATAAAAACCTATTTACTTGGTAGGGATTAAGAGAAGGGAAGATGTGAATATGAGTAAATTAGCCAATTCTGTAGCGGAATTAGTAGGACGTACACCGATTGTTAAATTAAACAATGCAACAAGTGAAAATGAAGGGACAGTATACGTAAAATTAGAATACTTCAACCCAGGTTCCTCAGTAAAAGACCGTCTTGCATTAGCGATGATCGAAGCAGCTGAAAAAGACGGCACATTAAAGCCAGGTGGCACAATTATTGAACCGACTTCAGGAAATACAGGTATTGGTCTTGCAATGATTGCTGCTGCAAAAGGTTATAAAGCCATTCTTGTAATGCCAGAAACAATGTCTTTAGAGCGTCGTAATTTATTACGTGCATATGGTGCACAATTAGTATTAACACCTGGTCCCGAAGGGATGAAAGGTGCTATTGCCAAAGCAGAAGAATTAGCTGCTTCTGAAGGCTACTTCTTACCACAGCAATTTAAAAACGAAGCAAATGCTGAAATTCACCGTTTAACAACAGGCCCAGAAATCGTGGAAGCATTTGCTGCAGAAGGTTTAAAATTAGATGCATTTGTAGCAGGTATCGGTACGGGTGGTACAATTACAGGTGCTGGGGAAGTGTTAAAAGCGCAGTTCCCAGAAATCGAAATTATTGCTGTAGAGCCAAAAGATTCACCGGTATTATCTGGTGGTAACCCTGGCCCACATAAAATCCAAGGGATCGGTGCAGGTTTCGTACCAGACGTATTAAACAGAGAAATTTATTCTTCCGTATTCCCAGTAGAAAACGAAGTAGCGTTTGAAACGGCGCGTAAAGTAGCTCGTGAAGAGGGGATTTTAGCGGGTATTTCTTCAGGCGCAGCGATTCATGCGGCAATCGAAACGGCGAAACGTTTAGGAAAAGGCGCTAATGTACTAGCAGTTGTACCATCAAATGGTGAACGTTACCTATCTACACCTTTATATCAATTTGAAGACTAATTGCTACTAAAGTAAGAAATATTGACATACAATGTACTTTTATTGAAATAGGAATAGAGGATTTACTCGTTTAGAACGAGCTCTCTTAGTAGGGGGTGTCCAGAAAGTGAAAACTTTCCGGGCATCCCCATTTTTCTTGATTAATAGGTACTAAGGAATTCATAATGAGCAAATTCTGAAACATATATTACCATTTAAGTAAACGTTGCTTTCCGCTCCGGCAATCGCTTTCCACGGGCGAGATCAAGCCTCCTCGTCGCTCATGCTTCACTCCTGCGGGGTCTTGATTGCCTCGCTTTTCCCGTAGGAGTCTCGTGCCTCCGCTACAAGCAACTATTGTTCAATAAAAAATGGTTTGCTCAAAACAATAAATATCCTCAGAGATTACAGGGGCTACTAGGCAACTATATGTGTAAATAGAAAGAATTAAAGAAGAAAAATATTTTTCTAGCACATAGAGAAGCATTGACTTTTGCCGTAGCGCGCCATAGCCACAGGAGCCAAGACTTGTAGGCTGTGGCAAAGCGCGGAGGCTATGATAAATACCTTTTACTATTTAAATGGTATTTTTAGGATGGAATTTTGCTCATTACGAGTAAGGAATATTGTTCGCGCGGTGTTCGCATCAACATGCCCACTCAAAATGTCTTCAGATGGTTCCTTTTTTGCATATAAGCATGGCGTTTTTAGCAGGATATCTGCATAATAAAAAACGTCACGTATACTCGTGGTAGCTAATGGAGATACCTTTCCAATATTTCCTGTTAGCTTTATTTTCATTTTTTCAGTTTAATAGTAATTACTTGTAGAACAATTGGAGGTTTTTTAGATGGGATTGAACGTTGAATCGTTATCATTTTCAATGACGAAGGACGCGTTTTTTTATAGCTTCAAAGAACAAACAGCAAACGAAACAGCCTATATATTTTTAGAAAGTGGTCGTGGCGGTCACCATTCCATTGCAGCGATGCATCCATTCGCAACAACAAAATCTGTGGAAGACGGCTTGCATATACAGTGGTGTAGTGGTGAGACAGAATTACGTCAAGGAGAAGCATTAGCACAGTTAGAGCTACTCATTAATGAATTTGGCTTACAGCGTGATAAGCACTTACCTTTCTTTCAAGGTGGGGCAATCGGCTTTATTTCATACGATTATGTACGCACAATTGAAGTATTACCTACAGTAGCAGAAGATGATTTGCAAGTGCCGGATCTGTTCTTTTATTTATTTGATGCTTGGGCCGTTCATGATGTAAAAGAAAATACCGTTACATTGATGAAATTATCGACAAGCAATGTGGATTTACAACAGTGGGCGAGTGACTGGCAATCTCAAGCGGACACAGGGCTAGACAAGCGCCTGTTTGACCAAGAAAAGGCTGTTGAAATAAAACCAGATGAAAGCGAATTAACCGTATCATTTTCAGGAGAAGCGTTTGAAGGCGCCGTACGAAAAATTCAACATTATATTGGGCAAGGTGATGTGTTCCAAGTGAACTTGTCGGTTCGTCAAGCAAAGCAGTTACAAACGACACCGATGACGATGTATGAAGCCGTACGCTCATTTAATCCATCACCATATATGGCGTTTATCGCAAACGAAGAGTTTGCGGTTGTGAGTGGCTCACCCGAATTACTCATTAAGCGAGATGGGAAAGAGCTTTCTACTCGTCCAATTGCGGGAACACGTCCGCGCGGCAAATCGGATGAGGAGGATATGGCATTAGCAAATGAACTCATTCACCATGAAAAAGAACGTGCAGAACACGTCATGCTCGTAGATTTAGAACGCAATGACCTTGGAAAAGTATCTGCATATGGGACAGTAGAAGTCAATGAATTTATGGTCATTGAGCGTTACTCACATGTTATGCATATTGTATCCAATGTGCGCGGGGAGTTAGCGGATAACAAGTCTAATACAGACGTGATTCGTGCTATGTTCCCAGGCGGCACGATTACAGGGGCACCTAAAATTCGGACGATGGAAATTATTGAAGAGCTAGAGCCAGTAAGACGTGGTTTATATACAGGATCGATTGGGTGGATTGGCTATACAGGTGATATGGAATTAAATATTGTCATTCGTACAGCGTTCATTCAAGGCGATATGGCATATATCCAGGCTGGTGCTGGGATTGTAATTGATTCGATTCCTGCGAATGAATTTATCGAGTCATTAAATAAAGCAAAAGCAATGTGGCAAGCAAAAGCAATGGCGGAAGGAGTATCATCATGATTTTAATGATTGATAATTATGATTCATTTACGTATAACCTGGTGCAATATTTAGGTGAGCTAGGAGAAGAATTATTGGTGAAGCGTAATGACGAGGTGACGTTAGATGAAATTGAAGCGCTTGCGCCCAAAATGATTGTCATTTCGCCGGGCCCATGTACGCCAAATGAAGCGGGTGAAAGTTTACGCATTATTGACTATTTTGCAGGGAAGATTCCTATTTTAGGAGTTTGTTTAGGGCATCAGGCGATTGCGCAAGTGTTTGGTGGTAATGTTATAAGAGCAGAAAGATTAATGCACGGAAAAACATCCCCTGTACATCATGCAGGTATTGGTTTGCATCGAAAGAATGCGAATCCATTTACGGCAACACGTTATCATTCATTAATAGTAGAGCGTGAATCCATCCCAGACTGTCTAGAGATTACAGCTTGGACGGAAGAAGGAGAAATTATGGGTATTCGTCATAAAGAGTATCCAATTGAAGGTGTACAATATCATCCTGAATCGATTATGACAGAAGACGGGAAACAATTATTGCGCGAATTTATCACGCTATATTGCAAGTAAGGAGTTGGAAAAGTATGCTTTGCTGGATGAATGGACACTATATCGATGCTAACGAACTACGTATTTCGCCATTCGACCATGGTTTTTTGTATGGCCTTGGATTTTTTGAAACATTTCGCACATACGACGGGAAAGTACCGTTTTTAGAAGAGCATATGGCACGTTTAAATGAAGCACTTGACCATTTTCATATTAAGTTGCCGTATACAATGGCAGATGTTCAACAAGTCATTCAGCAGTTAAATGAAGCGGAACGAGGGGACGGCTACTTCCGATTCAATGTCTCCGCTGGTGTGCATGATATTGGGTTACAGCCAACGACCTACAATGCCCCAACTGTCATCGTATTTCGTAAACCGTTAGTGGAGCGTCCACGGGGCAAAGGAAAAGAAGCGATTTGGCTAAAAACACCCCGTAACACAGCGGAAAGTGAACTGCGCTTTAAAAGCCATCACTACGGGAATAACGTGTTAGCTCGGTTTGAAGTCCCTAACTTAGCAGAGTATGAAGGGATTTTTCAAACAGCAGATGGCTTTGTAGCGGAAGGTATTACATCGAATATCTTTTGGGTGAAAAATGATATACTTTATACGCCATCCCTTGATACAGGGATTTTAGGTGGCATTACACGAAAACAAGTGCTACACATTGCTCGGAAGCTTGGCTTGATTGTAAAAGAAGGCAAGTATCGGGCAGTGGAACTGGAGCAAGCAGATGAATGTTTTGTAACGAATGCTGTGCAAGAACTTGTCCCTATCGATAAAATAGGTGATTGCTATTTTACAGGTGCGACGGGACAAGTATATAAACAGCTGCATCAAGCATATATAGATCGAATTTTACAACGGATAAAGGGAGAATAGCGATGTTACAACACTATCCGAAGCCACTAGTTATAAACGGTATTACGCTAGACTATACAAAAGAGACTTTTATTATGGGCATTTTAAATGTAACGCCTGATTCATTTTCAGATGGTGGTCAATATAATTCCGTTGAAGCAGCCATTGCGCAGGCGAAAAAAATGGTAGCAGACGGTGCTAAAATTATTGATGTGGGCGGTGAGTCAACACGTCCTGGTTACGAGCGTATTTCAGATGAAGAAGAAATCGCACGTGTTGTGCCCGTAATACAGGCACTTGTACGTGAAGTGCCGGCTATCATTTCGATCGATACGTATAAATCGGCGGTAGCGCGTGTAGCGATTGAAGCGGGTGCGCATATCATTAATGATATTTGGGGGGCAAAAGCTGATCCTGAAATGGCTTATGTGGCAGCGCACTATCATGTGCCGATTATTTTAATGCACAACCGGAACAATACAATCTATCAAAATTACTGGGCAGATTTTAAATCAGATATTGCGGAAAGCATTGCCATTGTGAAGCGGGCAGGTGTACCCGACACACATATTATTGTAGACCCAGGTATTGGCTTTGTTAAAAATTTAGAGCAAAGTATGGAAACGATGCAACGTTTAGATGAACTATCCGCAATGGGCTACCCCGTATTACTAGCGACTTCTCGCAAGCGGCTCATTGGCTCTATTTTAGATTTACCAGTAGATGAACGTGTAGAAGGGACAGCCGCAACGTGTGCATATGGTGTGATGAAGGGCTGTCATATTATGCGCGTGCATGATGTGAAGGAAGTAGCGCGTACGGTAAAAGTGATGGATGCCCTTATAGGGAAATTTATAGTAGAGGGCGAACTGGCCCTAAGACATTAGGAGCGTAACGTATGGATTATATTCATTTAAGAGATATGCAATTTTTTGGTTATCACGGTGTGTTGCCGGAAGAAACAGTTTTAGGGCAACGTTTTCGTGCCTCTGTATCGTTAGCGGTAGATATCCAAAAAGCTGGGCAAACAGATAGCTTAGAAGATACAGTGAGCTATGTAGGGGTGTACGATATTTGCAAGGAAGTTATTGAAGGTAAACCGTTTAAATTGATTGAAGCTGTTGCTGAAACGGTCGCGAGCCAGATTTTATGCCGCTATGAAGGACAAGTAATGGGCTGCCGCGTAGAAATTATTAAACCAGATCCGCCAATTCCAGGACACTATAAGGAAGTAGCGGTGGAGATTGTGAGAGGGCAGTTTCAATGAATGTCGTGTATTTATCCATCGGTACTAATATGGGGGACCGCGAAGACAATTTAAAGTTTGCTGTAAAACGTTTAGCGGAAACAGCAGGTGTAACGGTGGAAATGGTTTCCGCTATCTATGAAACAGCACCAGTTGGCTTTATTGATCAAGCATCATTTTTAAATATCGCAGTACGTCTGACAACGCGTTTATCTTCATTTGACATGTTGACCGTATGCCAGCAAATAGAGCAAGAGCTAGGTCGCGTACGTGAGTTTCGCTGGGGTCCTCGCATCATTGACCTTGACATTTTGCTGTATAATCACGAAAATATTGAAACAGAGAGCTTAATTGTGCCGCATGCAAGCATGTTCGAGCGTGCGTTTGTTCTTGTACCGTTAGTGGAGATTAGCGACTGCAGTACAGAACAGTTACGTTTAGCACATGAAGCACTCCAATCAATGGATATACAGAAAGAAGGCGTCGTGCAATGGAAGAAGAGCGTTTCGGTAGAAGAATTCGTGCGTTCCGAAAATTAAAGCGTGTGCAGCAAGTGGAATTTGCGAAGCGTATAGGTGTTTCCACAACCGTTTTAGGGCGGATTGAACGGGGAGAGAAAATCCCTTCTACTGAACAACTTCAACAAATTGCGGATGAACTTAATATAGATGTACAGGAGTTAATGGTTAAATAACTTCAAGGAGGACAAAATGATGGTAAACGATCAACAAAAGTCGTTTCAAATTGCAGATATTGTGTTAGATAACCGCGTTGTATTAGCCCCAATGGCTGGTATCTGTAACTCGGCTTTTCGTTTGACGGTAAAAGAATTTGGTGCAGGTTTAGTCTACGCTGAAATGATTAGTGATAAAGGGCTTGTATATCGCAACCAAAAAACGTTAGATATGCTTTATATAGATGAACGTGAAAATCCGCTTTCGCTACAAATTTTTGGTGGTAATAAGGAAACGCTTGTAGAGGCTGCGAAATATGTAGATCAAAATACAACAGCGGATATTATCGATATTAATATGGGTTGCCCAGTCAATAAGATTATTAAATGTGAAGCGGGTGCCCGTTTATTATTAGATCCAAATAAAGTATATGAAATGGTTGCAGCGGTAGTTGATGCTGTAAAGAAGCCCGTTTCGGTCAAAATGCGTATAGGTTGGGATGACGAGCATATTTTTGCGATTGAAAATGCGCAAGCCGTTGAACGTGCGGGTGGCGCAGCAGTAGCTGTTCATGGCCGTACACGTGTGCAAATGTATGAAGGTAAGGCAGATTGGAACATTATTAAGCAAGTAAAAGAAAGTGTGAACATTCCTGTCCTTGGTAATGGGGATGTCGAAACACCGCAAGATGCAAAGCGCATGCTGGATACAACAGGAGTCGATGCTGTAATGATTGGACGCGCGGCATTAGGGGACCCGTGGATGATTTATCGTACGGTACAATATTTAGAAACAGGTGAATTAAAGGAAGAACCATCTGTGGCAGAAAAAATTGATGTATGTCTACTTCATTTTGAACGTTTACTTCAATTAAAAGGTGAAGTCGTGGCTGTACGTGAAATGCGCAAACATGCTTCGTGGTACTTAAAAGGCATTCGTGGCAATGGGAAAGTCCGCAATGCCATTAATCAGGCGGAAACAGAAGCAGAACTACGCATGTTATTAACGGGTGTTGTAGCAGAGTACGAAGCAGAGTGTGCACAAATGGAAGTAATCTAATGAAGAGTGTCACGTCGGTGGCGCTCTTTTTAGCAAATAATAATGATGTGAGCTCGCTCTATTGTGGAGCGGGCTATATTTTTAAATGTATTTTTCTTGAATTCACTCGAAAGAGATGAATCGCATACTAAATTTGTGTACAATAAGGAATTATGGACAAAAAACGCATATATTGCGGATGATTCAATAAGGAGTGACAAACGTGTCAAATATAGAGGAATTAAACGACCAACTTTTGGTTCGTCGCCAAAAGATGACGGATATTCGCGAAGGCGGACTTGACCCATTCGGTAGCCGTTTTGAACGCACACATTTATCAAATGAAGTAAAGCAAGAGAACGAAGCGTTTACAAAAGAGCAATTAGAAGAGGACCTACGTGAAGTTGTGATCGCAGGTCGTATTATGACAAAGCGTGGTAAAGGGAAAGCAGGATTTGCTCATATTCAAGATTTAGGCGGTCAAATTCAAATTTATGTACGTAAAGATGCAATTGGTGAGGAAGCGTACGAGCTATTCAACAAAGCAGATCTTGGGGATATCGTCGGTGTGAAAGGGAACGTATTCCGTACACAAGTAGGAGAATTATCAGTAAAAGCAACTGAATTTACATTCCTAACAAAATCACTACGCCCAATGCCAGAGAAATTCCACGGCCTAACAGATGTAGAGCAACGCTACCGTCAACGTTACCTGGACTTAATGACAAATGAAGAAAGTAAAGAAACATTCATCGTCCGTTCGAAAATTATTCGTGCTATTCGTAACTATTTAGATAACCATGGTTACTTAGAAGTAGAAACACCGATGTTACACACAATTGCAGGTGGTGCAGCGGCTCGTCCGTTCATTACACATCATAATGCACTTGATATGGAACTTTATATGCGTATTGCGATTGAGCTTCACTTAAAGCGTTTAATCGTAGGTGGCTTAGAGAAAGTATACGAAATTGGTCGTGTATTCCGTAATGAGGGCATTTCTACTCGTCACAACCCAGAGTTCACAATGATTGAGTTATATGAAGCGTATGCAGATTATAAAGACATCATGGATTTAACAGAAAATCTAATTGCACATGTAGCACAAGAAGTATTGGGTACAACAACAGTCCAATATGGTGAAGATACAATTGAGCTAGGTGTTGGTTGGAAACGTGTACACATGGTAGATGCAGTTAAAGAAGCGACAGGTGTCGACTTCTGGAATCCGATGTCTGTAGAAGAAGCACGCACGCTAGCAGCTGAACACGGTGTAGAAATTAAACCTGCACATGAAGTAGGTCACATCATCAATGAGTTCTTCGAGCAAAAAGTAGAAGAAACTTTAGTACAACCAACATTTGTAACAGGTCACCCAGTGGAAATTTCACCGCTTGCGAAGAAAAATCCAGAAGACCCACGTTTTACAGACCGTTTCGAACTATTTATCGTTCGTCGTGAACATGCAAATGCCTTCACGGAGTTAAATGATCCAATCGATCAACGTGAACGTTTTGAAGCGCAATTAGCGGAAAAAGAAGCGGGTAATGATGAAGCGCATGAAATGGATAATGATTTCATCGAGGCTTTAGAATACGGTATGCCGCCAACAGGTGGTTTAGGAATCGGTATCGATCGTTTAATCATGCTATTAACGAATTCTCCGTCGATTCGTGACGTACTATTATTCCCAACAATGCGTCATACATCTAAATAGGCAAGTGTTGTTGCGTAGTACGATAACAAACCGCTGCCTGAGGTAAAAATAGAATTACTTCATTAATTAGGAGCAAACGTGAATAAATAGGAGTCGGAGTGTAGGATATGCACTTTGGCTCCTTTTTGTTTAGCGAGGGGATAAGTAAATTAAAAGAGGATAGTGTGTGCGCTGTAACACTGTTCATAAGTTAATGGTTAAGAGTTGTTGGGAATATTGAATTAAGTTTTGGCAAAAGCATTTGTGTTAGCTATACGTGCTACATGATTCCAACTGTGGGGTTTCATTCTCCATGCTCATGCAGCCTTGCGTGAGCAAATGCATAAGTTACTCAATTATGTAAATGACAACGTCGACTTATATACTAAAATAAAGTTTCACTAGTTTAGTTTGATAAGTAAAAGTAGAATAAGGGTCGATAATATTTTTACTTAGAATTCGTTATTGCTGAATAAAAAGTTAATATAATTTCTTTATTTCTCAAAGAAGGATGTGTCAGGAATACCGATTAAAGCAGCGATATTTCGTTTAATTAAGAAGGTTGTTTGTTTTTGTTTATTGACGGAAAAAAGTTTGTATTTTTTTAATGAAAAAGGGTTGCAAGATTCGTAGATACATGTTAAATTATTAAACGTCGCCGAAACACAACGACACAAAATAAAAAAACCTTAAAAATGCTTGACTCTTTAGTTGAGTATAAGATATGATTAAGAGGTTGTTTTTTAAAAGTGTTTCATTTCGGTTAACGACTTTTTTGAAAAAAGTTGTTGACATGAAAACGAGATTCTGATAAGATATAAGAGTTGCTGCTAAGACAGCGACGAAATGAACTTTGAAAACTGAACAAGCAAAACGTTAACAATAAGTAGTCTCTTTAAGAGACAAACAATTTTGGACATCAAACATGATGCCAGCAAATTTGAGCTTACTCAAATTCTTTTATGGAGAGTTTGATCCTGGCTCA